>CAZGIC010000041.1:15529-17966 GCA_964526435.1 uncultured Lachnospiraceae bacterium
TATTCCGGGAATGAAGGATGAAATGAGAAGACCTATGATGCTTATTATTTCAGCTGAAAAGCCGTAAGTTAAGTAACTTGTAAACACAGAAGAAATTAAAAGGAGTATATTATGAACATTTTAGAAGAAAGAATTTTAAAAGACGGTATCGTTAAAGAGGGAAATGTTTTAAAGGTTGACAGTTTTTTAAATCATCAGATGGATATTGAGCTTTTTAATGAAATGGGTAAGGAGTTTAAAAGACGTTTTGAGGGTATTCCTGTTAATAAAATTATGACTATTGAAGCGTCAGGTATTGGTATTGCCTGTATTGTTGCCCAGCATTTTAATGTTCCTGTTGTTTTTGCAAAAAAATCAAAGAGCATTAATATTGAGGGTGAAATGTATGTGGCAGAGGTTGAATCTTTTACTCATAAATGTAAAAATCAGGTCATAGTTTCAAAGAAATTTATAAATCCTGATGATAAAATACTTATAATTGATGATTTTCTTGCAAACGGCTGTGCTCTGCAGGGACTTATTTCAATTGTAAATGATGCGGGAGCAAGTGTGGCAGGAATAGGTATTGCAATAGAAAAGGGATTTCAGGACGGAGGAAGGATAATTAGAAATCTTGGATATAAGCTGGAATCCCTTGCAATTGTAAAGTCTATGGACTGTGAAAAGGGAACAATAGAATTTACAGACAGAGAGGATAATTAATATGAACAGAGAAAACTGCTCGGTGGAAAATATTTACAGACTTGAGGGAAGAGTACCCTTGAAAAATGCAATACCTTTTGGATTACAGCATGTTTTGGCTATGTTTGTTGCCAATATTTCGCCTATTATAATTGTTGCAGGAGCCTGCGGACTTTCTTCTGATATGACCGCAATGCTTATTCAGTGTGCAATGCTTATAGCGGGACTTGGTACTATTATTCAGCTGTTCCCTCTTTGGAGAATAGGTGCCGGTTTGCCTATAGTTATGGGTATAAGTTTTACATTTGTATCTGTGTTTTGTTACATAGGTCCCACATATGGATATGGTGCTGTTATGGGAGCAATAATTATAGGTGGTATTATTGAAGGCGTTTTGGGACTTCTTGCAAAATACTGGATCAAAATATTTGCCCCGATTGTTTCGGCCAGTGTAGTTACTGCAATAGGTTTTTCACTTCTTTCAGTAGGAGCAAGTTCCTTTGGCGGAGGTTCGGGAGCTGAAGATTTTGGCTCACTTCAAAACTGGGGTCTGGGAACATTTACTCTTTTATGCTGTATAGGATTTAATATATTTGCAAAAGAAAAGTTAAAGCCTTTGTCAGTATTATTTGGGCTTGTAGTCGGTTACATAGCAGCTATATTTATGGGTATGGTTGATTTTTCAGGAATTTCAGAGGCGGGGATAATATCATTCCCTAAAATCCTTCCTTTTACCCCTGAATTTAATATAGGTGCAATTGTGTCTGTAACACTTATATTCCTTGTTTCTGCGGCAGAAAATATGGGTGATGCATCTGCACTTGCAAATTCAGGACTTGGAAGAGAGGCAACTGATAAAGAGGTATCGGGAGCTATATCCTGTGATGGTTTTGTGAGTGCAATATCAGGTCTTTTCGGCTGCCTGCCTATTACTACATTTGCACAGAATGTTGGACTTGTTGCAATGACAAAGGTTGTAAATAAGTTTACTATACTTATGGGTGCTATAATTATGGTGCTTGCAGGACTTTTTCCTGTGTTTGGTGCTGTGCTTGCAACTCTTCCCGATGCAGTTCTTGGAGGCTGCACTATAATGATGTTTGGAACTATTGTTGTAAGTGGTATTCAAATGATAAGCAGGTGCGGTTACTCACAGAGAAATGTAACTATTGCAGCACTTTCATTGAGTGTAGGTATTGGATTTACCCAGGTTGAGGAGCTTTTTAACGGATTCCCTCAGATTATTCAGAATGTATTTGCTGAAAACTGTGTTGCAATAGTATTTGTTGTGGCTGTTGTATTAAATCTTGTTTTACCTAAGGAAGACAAAAAAGAAAATGTTTAGGGGTTATTTATATGAAGAAAGTTAAAATAACCGTTCTTAAAACAACACTTGATAAAGAATTGGCGGAAGAATATGGCATTGAGGGACTTACAGCTTGTCCTATGCTTGAAACGGGACAAGTGTTTTATGCTGATTATGCAAAGCCTGAAGGGTTATGTGATGAGGCATGGAAAGCCATATATCAGTATGTATTTGCCCTTGCTCACGGTGCAGGTAAAGAACTTTTTTATTATGGTGACTGGATAAGAAAGCCGGGAGTTGCCATATGCAGCTGTAATGACGGATTAAGACCCGTAATATTTAAGCTTGAAGCAACAGATGATGAAGCTGTAATTGACTATACTCCTGTGAGATAGAGATGAGGCTTGATCTGAACCGATAAGTTAATTGTCGGTTTGGATCAAGCTTTTT
>CAZGIC010000042.1:0-17669 GCA_964526435.1 uncultured Lachnospiraceae bacterium
GACAATCAGCATTTCTTGCAAGTGTGTAGATTTTTTCGACACGCTAAAGCGGCATAGATATTAATCTATGCCGCTTAAATATTTATGCCTTGTCAGATAAATTATCCAACAAAAAACATATTTAATTTACCGTTATCTTGAAATCCCACGAGTCTTCATTTTTACTGTCATCCTGGGCAATTACTGTAAATGTCTGTCTGCCGTCGTCAATAGGTGTGAAGGTAATTTCCCATATATATTCATAATCGTCTTCGTCATCAGGATTCTTATAAATCTTTGATACCTGATTTCCTCTGCTATCTTCAACCCATACTTTCGCAGCACTGTTTGATGTGTATA
This sequence comes from uncultured Lachnospiraceae bacterium, assembly GCA_964526435.1. Taxonomy (GTDB): domain Bacteria; phylum Bacillota; class Clostridia; order Lachnospirales; family CAG-274; genus Gallispira. The sequence continues at coordinate 340 of CAZGIC010000042.1, forward strand.
CTGTTACATTAACGTCATCATCTTCATCAATTTCATCTTCTTCAACATCTACATCATTGATCTTGATTTCTGTCTCAAGATCTCCTGTCAGACGATATCTTACTCTGTCAAAATCATCATCGTCATCATATGCTATAAAGTAGTAATCAGCATCAACATCAGGCACTTCAAATGTAATTGTAACTGTTTTATCTGTAGTAGATTTTGAAGAGATTGAATCATCATCATAAACCGTACTTGATGTCCCCTTTGTAACTCTTATTCTTGTTACACAGCCTGTAACAGTTACATTAAACTTAACATCATCGCCTTCAACAATAGTGCTTGTTCTCTGATCTATCTCAAGTACTGCAGGAACAGATTTGCTTACTGAACGACCTTCAAGTGTAAATGTATCTGTTACATAATTTTCATCATCATCATATGCCACAAGGGTATATTTCATATAATCTGTATGCTTAACTGTAAATTCAAATTCCCAGTAATAGTAACTTGAAAACTTATCAGCCGGTGAGTGGGTTACAGTACCTTCGCCCATATCCTGATCTTCTGTAAGAAGTTCGAGGTAGTCAATATCTGTACTTGTCTTTACATAGAGAACAGTTTCATATCCCTTGTAAGCATAGCTGTTATTTGTCCACATATCAATGATTTCAAGATCATCTGAACTTGAACTTGATATACCCTTTACAGTTACAAATATCTGTATTACAGAACCATCGTCATCATTTTCACAAATGATTGTACCTATACCATTTGCAACACCTGAGATAACACCCTTTGAACTAACCTTTACAACAGTAGTTCGGTCACTTTCAAATGTATACTCGTCCAGATCATCATCGAGATAATCTTCAAGATCTTCTGTTTCGTCATCTACTATAGTGATTGAATCTGTAGAATAATCATCACCTACATATACATTAAATCTGTATGTAGTATCACCTTTAGCTCTTATAATTGTTTCACCTTCATCAAGACCTGTTATAACACCGTCATCTTCATCTACTTCTGCAATGTCGTCATCTACAACAGTCCAGTCATAGTCATCAGGGTCATCTTCAAGAATAGCACTTATATCAACATCATCGTCAGTGCCTACATAAATATCCCATGTAGTTTTTGCAGCAACATCACTGTCGTCATCATCGTCATCGTCGTCATCATCATCGTCATCGTCACTTGATATTATAATGCTGACTGACTTGCATGCTGATGTTAATTCATTATAACTTGAACCTATACCGGGTACAGCCTGGATTGTTACTACGGCATTGTCATCTGTGTCATTTTCACAAGTATAATCTAATTTAAATGTTCTTGTGCCGTCATCGTCATCTTCTGTGTAGCTTGAAATGGTTCCTATAGTTGAATCATCTTCAGTGTTTATGAATTTAACAACCTCTGTATCGTCACTGCAGACTGCTGAAATTACAATATCATCACCATTTGCAACCGCAGTGCTTGAAGCTGAAATAGACTCTACAACAGCTGCACTTACATTTGTTGACGAACTTGAAGATGAGCTGCTTGAACTTGAAGACGTTGTTGTAATATGTACGCTTCTTGTAGGATCATCCCATTCAACAGTTGCACCAATTGATTCGGCAATCATTCTTATTGGCATAAGCAATCTGTTGTTTAAATTTATTGATGATGTATCAAATGTAACAGGATCTCCGTTTACATATACAATGTTTGAACGCATTGTATGAGATATAACTATACCATCACGCGTAAGTGTCATTGTTTCTGTCTTCGAATTCCAGTCAATTTCAAGACCGAGAGCTTCACATATCTGTCTTACAGGTACATAAGTTCGGTCGTTAATAATCTGCGGTCTTGCATCTGTTGAAGGGAAATCTACCAGCTCTCCGTTTATGTATACTGATACATATTCAACTGCGTAGACCGTTGTTGAAAAAGCTATCGCCGATATAAGCATCGTAAGAGATAGTAAAATGCTTAAAACTTTCTTCATATAATCACACCTCTCATATAAATAATTTTTTACTTTTATTATAACAAAACTTTAAATGATATTCAAATAACAAATGTTTACATTTTATTAACAATTGTTACACGCCATAATTCTTTCTGTATTCTTTCATAGCCTCAAGGTACTCTTTGCCTTCAATTGTACCGTCTTCTATACATTCAATAATGTCGCAGACAGTAACAATAGGATATACCTTTATCCCAAACTCATCATAAACTTCCTGTACTGCAGATTTTTCCCCCTTTCCTTTTTCCATTCTGTCTACAGAAATGATAACACATTCAACATTTACATCTGCTGCATTTTTAAGTATTGGCAGAGTTTCCCTTATAGCTGTGCCTGCAGTAATAACATCTTCAATTACAGCTACTTTATCGCCGTCTTTAAACTTGTGACCTACAATAACACCGCCTTCACCGTGATCTTTTGCTTCCTTTCTGTTAAAAGCATAATTTACGGACTTACCGGTTTCTTCATAAAGAGCAATTGCAGCAGCTACGGCAAGGGGGATACCCTTGTAAGCAGGACCAAAGAAAACATCAGCATCTACATTGTTTTCCTTAATGCATTCGGCATAAAACTTACCAAGCTTTGATATATGTTCTCCAGTTTTGTAATTGCCTGTGTTTATAAAATAAGGAGCTTTTCTTCCGCTTTTAAGAGTAAATTCTCCAAAAGTCAAAACTCCGGCATCACACATAAATTTAATAAATTCCTTTTTGTAGTTCATATCTATACCTCCATTTGTGAATTAACTTAATAGTAACATAATTTGGAATTTAATTCAACAGTAACAATGCTTTTTTAAATAATTTTTGCGTTTTTATATTCAAGTGGTTGAAATATTTTTAAATAACATTTATAATTATGCCTATAAAACCAAAATAAAACAGAATGTGCAATAAACAGGAGAGAAATATATGAAAGTTGATAATAAAAATTTTTTTCAAAGGCCTGTACCTCTTCTTATTTGTGCAGTAATAGCTACGGCTTTGTGGGGAAGTGCAATACCTGCCATAAAAATCGGCTATGAAATGTTTGGAATAACGGAAAGCAGTGCCCCGGTAAAGTTCGTATTTGCCGGAATAAGATTTGTACTTGCAGGCATAATTGTTATAATATTTGACTGTATAAGCAAAAAAAGAATAGTTGTGCCAAAAAAAGACGAAATAAAAGGAATATTTGTGCTGGGAATGGTTCAGACAACTGTTGAATACATATTCTTTTATCTTTCACTTATATACTTAAGCGGTGTAAAAGGTTCAATTTTAAACAGTATAGGCAATTTTTTTGCAGTTATTCTTGCCCATTTTATATTTGTAAATGACAAAATTAATCTGAGAAAATTTATTGGCTGTCTTCTGGGCTTTTCAGGGGTAGTACTGTGCTGTTTTGAAGAGGGACTTGATTTAAGCTTTAAATTCCGGGGTGACGGCTTTATACTTATAGCCGCATTTTGTTTTGCTTTAGGCTCTGTCATAACAAAAATAGTCACAAGAAAAAGCGATTCTGTAACAGTAACAGGGTGGCAGCTTACTATTGGCGGCATTGTGCTTACAGCTGTAGGGCTTATATTGGGAGGAAAAATAGTTTTTCCGGATATTCAGGCTGTTATAATGCTTATTTATCTTGCAGTAATATCATCATGTGCCTTTACAATATGGGCACAGCTTTTAAAATATAATCCTGTAGGCAAAATTTCAGTTTACTGCTTTTTAAATCCCTGTTTTGGAGTAATTTTATCAGGAATTATGCTTGGAGAAAATATATTTAATATTAGAACAATGGCATCTCTTGTGCTTGTATGTATAGGTATCTATGTTGTAAATGCAAAAAAAGATAAAACAGTTTAGTTAAATATTTCCAGTAAAAAAACAGAAAATGTTATTGCTGAACGAGAATTTAAAATTAATTAACTATTGTGTTAAATTGCCTTTAGTGGTATAATAGTAATAATTATAACTATGGATATGTGGAGGAATAAAAAAATGGGTAAGTTTTTTGGAACTGACGGTGTGAGAGGTGTTGCAAATGTTGAGCTTACACCTGAGCTGGCTTATAAACTTGGAAGAGCCGGCGCTTATGTTCTTACAAAGCATACAAATCATACAGCAAAAATTATTGTGGGTATGGATACAAGAATTTCCGGCGATATGCTTGAATCAGCATTGATTGCCGGTATATGCTCCGTTGGTGCCCATGCTGTAAGTCTTGGTATTGTGCCAACTCCGGCAGTTGCTCATCTGGTGAGGGCATACAATGCAGATGCAGGTATTGTTATAAGTGCTTCTCATAATCCTGTTCAGGACAACGGCATAAAGTTCTTTAATTCTCAGGGATTTAAGCTTAGAGATGATATTGAGCTTGAAATTGAAAACTATATGACCGACCTCTGGGATACACTTCCTCGCCCTACAGGAGATATGGTTGGTGCCAAAACAGTATGTGAGGAAGCTGTTGAAGATTATGTGAACTTTGTTATTACAACAACTGATATTAAGCTTGACGGCTTAAAGGTGGCAATTGACTGTGCAAATGGTGCTACTTACAAGGCTGCCCCTATTGCTCTTGAAGAGCTTGGTGCAGAAGTTTATGCTATTCACAGAGAGCCTGACGGAACAAATATTAACAAAAACTGCGGTTCAACTCATATGGAAAGTCTTTCAAAATATGTTGTTGAAAACGGATGTGATATGGGTATAGCCTTTGACGGCGACGGTGACAGATGTCTTGCTGTAGACAGTAAGGGAAATGTTGTTGACGGCGATGTGATCATGGCTATATGCGGCAATTATATGAAAGAGCACGGCAGACTTAAAAACGATACAATTGTTGCCACTGTTATGAGTAATCTGGGACTTTTCATTATGGGTAAGGAAAAGGGCATAAAAATAGAGAAAACAAATGTAGGCGACAGATATGTTCTTGAACATATTCTTGAAAACGGTGACTGCTTCGGCGGTGAACAGTCAGGTCACATTATTTTCTTTGACTATAACACAACCGGTGATGGTATAGTAACAGCTATACAGCTTCTGACAACACTTAAAAAGACAGGACAGACTCTTGATGAAGCAAAGAAAATTATGGAAGTGCTTCCTCAGGCACTTGTTAATGCAAGAGTTGACAACAAGCGTAAAAAAGATTATCTAAAAAATGAAACAATTAAATCTGAAATAGAAAAGCTTGAAGCTAAGTTTAAAGACAACGGACGTGTTCTTATCAGACCTTCTGGTACAGAGCCTATTGTAAGAGTAATGATCGAAGGAAGAGATCAGAGGATTATTCAGCAGGAAGCTGAAAGACTTGCCAAGCTTATTGAAGGGCTTTTAAGCTAAGGAGGATATGTATATGTGTGGTATTGTTGGTTATGTAGGCAGTCAGAACGCTGTACCCGTGCTTATAAGCGGTTTGCAGAGCCTTGAATACAGAGGATATGATTCTGCAGGGGTCGCTGTTTTAAACGAAAATAAAATAGGTATAAGAAAGACAAAAGGCAAGGTTGACAATTTGAGAAACCTTCTTCTGACAGAACCGGTTGCCGGAAAAGTGGGCATAGGACATACAAGATGGGCTACACACGGGGCTCCTTCTGATACAAACGCTCATCCCCATTTCAGCAATGATGACAAAATTGCTGTTGTACATAACGGTATAATTGAAAATTATCAGGAGCTTAAAAAAGAACTTGAAATCAAAGGTTATGTTTTCCATTCAGAAACAGATACAGAAACGGTTGCTCACCTTATTGATGATTATTATAAAGAAGGTCATGACCTCCTTGAAGCCGTAAGAAAAAGTCTTGAACGAATCGAAGGCTCTTATGCTCTTGGTGTGCTTTGTACAGATTATCCTGATCAGCTTATTGCCGCAAGAAAAGAATCTCCTCTTATTGTAGGACTTGGAAAAGGCGAAAACTTTATTGCTTCTGACATTCCTGCCATACTTAATTACACAAAAGACGCCTATATATTAGGAGATAAGGAGCTTGCCCTTGTTAAGGCTGACGGTGTTAAGTTGTATGACATTGAAGGCAACGAAGTCGTGAGAGAAGTTTATACATATAAGTGGGATGTTGAAGCAGCACAGAAAAACGGCTATGACCACTTTATGCTTAAAGAAATTTTTGAACAGCCTAAGGTTGTTAAGGATAACCTTGCAAAGAGATTTTCAAATGACGGAAAGAGTATTGAGCTTGACGGCATCAAACTTGGAAAGGCTGAACTTGAAAATATAAACCAGATATATGTTGTAGCCTGCGGTACTGCTTACTACGCTGGACTTATAGGCAAGTATCTTATTGAAAGAATTGTAAGAATTCCCGTAAATTCAGACGTGGCTAGTGAATTCAGATACAAGGATCCTCTTATTGATGAGCATACTCTTGTTATTGTAATTTCACAGTCAGGTGAAACTGCTGATACCCATTCAGCACTTAAGCTTGCAAAGTCTAAAGGTGCAAGAGTGCTTGCTATTGTAAATGCTGTAGGAAGTTCAATTGCAAGAGATGCCGACGATGTTTTGTATACTCTTGCAGGATTTGAAATTGCAGTTGCTTCAACCAAGGCATTTTCTGCACAGGTTGTGGCAATGTATCTTATAACACTTCATATAGCACAGGAGCTTGGTAAAATAGATGAAAAAACTTTTGCTGAAATTAAGCGTGCCATGGATAAGCTTCCGTCACAGATAAATGATATTTTAACAAAGGCTGTGCCTGCCATAAAGAAATTTGTAAATAAATATATTACTTCAAAAAATGTGTTTTACATAGGAAGAGGTCTTGACTATGTTGTAAGTATGGAGGGTTCTTTAAAACTTAAAGAAATTGCTTATCTCCATTCTGAGCCTTATGCAGCAGGCGAACTTAAGCATGGACCTATTGCCCTTATTGAAGAAGCAACTCTTGTAGTTGGTGTTGTAACACAGGAAGCCCTCTTTGACAAGACAAAGAGCAATATTAAAGAAGTTAAGGCAAGAGGTGCAAAAGTTCTTGCTATTGCTATGGCGGGCAACAGAAGTATTGAAGAAGTGGCAGACGATGTTATATATATCCCGAGAACACACTGGATGCTTACATCTCTGCTTGCAAATATTCCACAGCAGTTATTTGCTTACTATATGGCATTAGGACTTGGGCTTGATATTGATAAGCCAAGAAATCTTGCTAAGAGCGTAACTGTTGAGTAATCAATTGGAGGTAATTTATGACAATAGGTATTATCGGAGCAATGGAAGAAGAAATAACTAATATTCTTAATGATATGAATGTCATTGCCGTAAAAAATGTACTTGGACTTGATTTCCATTTAGGTTCATTAAACAATAGCAGTCATAGCATTGTGCTTGTGCGTTCAGGTATAGGCAAAGTTAATGCTGCTTTGTGTGCGCAGGTGCTTATTGACCTTTTTGCTGTTGATGCAGTTATAAATGTGGGAGTTGCAGGTGCAATCGACAGAAATATAAGAATTGGGGATATTGTTATATCAACTGATGCTGTACAGCATGATTTTGACACATCTGCTTTAGGTGACGAGCCTGGAGTAATATCAAGAATGGATACAAGCATTTTTCCGGCTGATGCCTACCTTATTGAAGTGGCAAAGAAGGTTGTAAGTGATATAGGCTTTCCTGTCTATGAGGGCAGAGTTGCAAGCGGTGACCAGTTTGTTTCTGACCCGGATGTAAAGGAAAGAATAGCTAAGCTTTTTAACCCGGCATGCTGTGAAATGGAAGGTGCAGCTATTGCTCATGCCTGTTATCTGAACAAAGTTCCTTTTGTTATTATCAGAGCTATTTCTGATAATGCAGAGGAAGGCAATGATGTTAATTACGAAAGATTTTTCAGAGAGGCTGCCGTTACTGCAGGAAGAATTATTAAAAATATGATCGCAGAAATTTAAGGCACTTTAAAAAGTTTGATAAATCTGCTTTAAACAAGGTCAATGTTTATGCTATGCTTACGAAAGGCAAGGATTATGATACACTATATGAAGTTATATGATTCCCCTTTTCAAATGATAAAAAAGGGAGAAAAGACTATTGAGCTGCGGTTAAATGATGAAAAGCGAAGAAAAGTTAAAACCGGGGATACAATAGTATTTAAAAATATAGTAAGCGGTGAAGAAGTATCTGTTATGGTATTGAATATTTATCCTTTCAGATCCTTTGAAGAGCTTTATGAAAATCTGCCTCTGGATAAGTGTGGTTACAGTAAAGATGAAATTCCCTCACCTTCACATATGGATAAGTACTATTCAAAAGATATGCAGTATAAATATGGTGTAATTGGAATTGAAATAAAGATAATAGAGTAAAAGGACTGTCAAAAAGACAGTCCTTTTTTTATTACAAAATATTTCGGGGAGGCAGTGATTTCTATAATCTCTGTCTCCCCGAATCATAGCTGTCTTTTTTCTGTCAGCCCTTTTTTATAATATATAATTTAATATTTTAACTGTGGTTTATTTTAATCCTGAATAAAAACTTTAGAACTGTCAATGTTTCCTCTAAACCACAAGCCTGCAAAGAATTTTACTCTTCTGCAAGATTTCCTGTATAGAGCTGATAATATCTGCCCTTCTTTTCAATAAGATCGTCATGACTTCCTCTTTCAATAATTCTTCCCTGTTCAAGTACCATAATACAGTCTGAATTCTTAACAGTAGAAAGTCTGTGGGCAATAACAAATGTAGTTCTTCCCTTCATAAGGCGGTCCATACCCTTCTGAACAAGCACTTCTGTTCTTGTATCAATAGAGCTTGTTGCCTCATCAAGGATAAGCACAGGAGGATCAGCAACAGCAGCTCGTGCAATTGCCAGAAGCTGTCTTTGTCCCTGACTCAGATTTGCGCCGTCACCTGTAAGCATTGTATTATATCCGTCAGGCAGCCTTACAATAAAGCTGTGGGCATTTGCAAGTCTTGCAGCCTCCTTGCATTCTGAATCCGTAGCATCTAACTTACCATATCTTATATTATCAAGAACAGTACCTGTAAACAAATGTGTATCCTGCAAAACAATACCAAGTGACCTTCTTAAATCGGCCTTTTTAATATGATTTATATTTACACCATCATATCTTATCTTACCGTCTTGTATATCATAAAACCTGTTTATAAGATTTGTAATTGTAGTTTTACCTGCACCGGTACTTCCTACAAAGGCAATTTTCTGTCCCGGTTCAGCATAAAGCTTAATATTGTGAAGAACTATCTTCTTATCATCATATCCAAAGTCAACATCATCAAAAACAACTCCGCCTTCAAGCTTTGTATACTCAAAACGTCCGTTTTCACGAGGTTTTTTCCAAGCCCATACTCCGGTTCTTTCCTTACATTCCACAAGTGAACCGTCACTGCCTTCTTTAACATTTACAAGAGTATCCCATCCTTCATCAACTTCAGGTTCTTCATCAAGGAGCTTAAATACTCTTTCAGCACCGGCAAGAGCCATTACAACCATGTTGACCTGGTTACTTACCTGAGCTATAGGATTATTAAAGCTTCTGTTAAGTGTAAGGAAGGCAACAAGAGTACCTATAGTAATACCTGTAAGTCCGCTCAAAGCAAGTATTGCACCAATTACAGCACAAAGTACATAACTTATATTTCCGATATTTGCATTTATAGGCATAAGGATATTTGCAAATTTATTTGCATGATAAGCACTGTCTCTAAGCTGATCATTAACTTTTTTAAATCCTTCAACAGCCTTTTCTTCATGACAGAATACCTTAACTACCTTCTGTCCGCTTATCATTTCTTCAATATAGCCGTTTACAACACCAAGGTCTTCCTGCTGTTTTGTAAAATATTTTCTTGATCTGTTTCCTACCTCTTTTGTTACAAAAAGCATAATACAAACCATAACTAATGAAAGTATAGAAAGAGGTACATCAAGTATAATCATGGTTATAAATGTACTTATAACTGAAACAGCAGAATTTACAATCTGTGGCATACTCTGGCTTATAAGCTGTCTTAATGTATCAACATCGTTGGTATAAACAGACATTATATCACCATGAGCATGAGTATCAAAAAATTTAATAGGAAGAGATTCCATTCTGTTAAAAACATCTTTTCTTATGTTTCTAAGTGTACCCTGAGAAACATAAACCATAATTTTCTGATAAGCCAGATTAGCAAATACACCTATTACATAAATAATAACTATATTCATAAGAGCACTTGCAAGAGGTGCGAAATCACTAGACCCAGACTGTATCATTGGCATAATGTAATCGTCTATAAGACTACGCATAAACATTACACCTCTGACATTGGCATATGCTGAAAATATAATACATATTAAAACAATAATACACTGCAGCCAGTACTTTTTAAGCATTATACTTAAAATACGTCCCATTATCTTTCCTGGATTATCAACCTTTTCTCTTGGAGCAGTTCTGTTTCGGCCAAGTCTTGCCATATCAGTCATCCCCCTTTCTGTCAAAGTCCCCGCCTGCATTTATCTGGGATTCATATACTTCCTGATATATGTAATTGCTTTCAAGGAGTTCTTCATGAGTACCTACACCGCTTATTTTACCGCCGTCAAGTACAACTATTCTGTCAGCATCCTGTATACTGCTTATTCTCTGAGCAATTATTATCTTTGTTACATCAGGTATTTTATTAGCAAAGGCTTCTCTTATCTTTGCATCTGTTGCAGTATCAACAGCACTTGTTGAATCATCAAGTATAAGTATCTTAGGATTCTTAAGCAAAGCTCTTGCTATACAAAGACGCTGTCTCTGACCACCGGATACATTTGTACCGCCCTGTTCAATATGAGTATTGTATTTATCCGGAAATCTTTCTATAAATTCATCGGCACATGCAAGTTTACAAGCCTGTTCGCACTCTTCTTCCGTAGCATCTTCTTTACCCCAGCGAAGGTTGTCAAGTATTGAACCGCTGAAAAGTACGTTTTTCTGCAAAACAACAGCAACCTGATTTCTGAGAACCTCAAGATCATACTTTCTTACATCTATACCGCCTACTCTCAAAAGTCCTGAATTAATATCATAAAGTCTTGATATAAGATTTACAAGACTTGACTTACTGCTTCCTGTACCACCTATAATACCTATTGTTTCACCGGACTTAATGTGAAGGTTAATATTGTCAAGAACATTTTCTGCACTTTCCTTCTTATATCTAAAGCATACATTATCAAAGTCAATACTTCCGTCCTTAACTTCCATAACAGGAGCGTCACAGTCTTTAATATCAGGTACTTCTTTAAGTACTTCTGATATTCTTCTTGCACTTGCCAAACTCATTGTTACCATTACAAATACCATTGATAACATCATAAGTGACATAAGTATATTCATAACATATGTAAACATACTTGTAAGTTCACCTGTAGTCATTGAGCTGCCTACAATCATTTTTGCTCCAAACCATGATATAGCAATTACACAAAAATATACTGTAGTCATCATTATAGGACCGTTATTTGCAAGTACTGATTCTGCCTTTACAAAAAGTTTGTAAAGGTTATCTACAGCCTTTGAAAACTTTTCCTTTTCATAGTCTTCTCTTACATATGCTTTTACAACTCTTATTGCAGACACATTTTCCTGTACGCTTTCGTTAAGATCATCATATCTTTCAAATACTTCATTAAATATTGGTGTAGCCTTTTTAATAATAAGACCTAAGCAAACACCTAAGAAAACAATTGCCACAATATACACCATACTAAGCTTTGCATTTATAAAGAAACACACCACAAGAGCACATACAAGCATAAATGGTGACCTTACACATAATCTCAATATCATCTGAAAAGCATTCTGAACATTTGTAACATCAGTTGTCATTCTTGTTACAAGACCTGATGTTGAAAACTTGTCAATGTTTGAAAAAGAAAAAGTCTGTATATTTTCATACATAGACTCTCTCAAATTACAAGCAAAACCCGTTGAGGCTTCTGCCGCGTATTTACCTGCCAAAGCTCCGCATAATAAGCTTACTGCAGCAAGGACAAGCATAATAGCTCCATAAACATAAATGTTCTTCATATTTCCTTCTTGAATTCCCTGGTCAATAATCTTAGCCATAACAAGAGGTATGAGAACTTCCATGACTACCTCAAGTGCAGCAAAAAGCGGAGCTAATATAGAGGCTTTTTTATACTGCTTAATTTGAGATAACAATGTTTTTACCATAAATACATCTCCTTTACATAAAAATAGAAAATTGTTACATACCTAACAATTCTCTGTATAAATAGTATAACACTCTTTTATATTGTTGTAAATAGAAAAATTAAAATTTGTTAAAAAATTAAAAAAAATTAACATAATATATTTGATCATTAAACCATTGCTTACTTAATCAATATATGTTAAAATGTAGTAAATCACAATTATATGAAAGAAGGATAAATTTAATGAAATATTTAGTATTATTATGTGACGGTATGGCTGATTATCCGATACCTGAACTTAACAACAAAACACCCATGAGTGCATCTTACACTCCAAATATGGATAAACTTGCAAAAAAGAGTGTAATCGGTCTTGTCAAAACCGTTGCCGACAATATGAAACCGGGCAGTGACGTTGCCAATCTTTCAGTTCTGGGATATGATCCACAGATTTACTATACAGGACGCTCACCTCTTGAGGCAGGCTCCATAGGCATTGACATGAAAGATACAGATGTATCATTCAGATGCAACCTGGTTACATTATCTGATGAACCAAATTACGAAGACAAAACCATACTTGACTACTGTGCCGATGATATAAGCACAGAAGAAGCAAAAGAGCTTATTGAATATCTTGAAGAAAATTTGGGCAATGAAGAATTTAAGCTTTACAGTGGTGTAAGCTACAGACATTGTCTTATTTGGAACAAGGGTACTCTTGATGTAGGCAGTTTAACACCTCCTCATGACATTACCGGTAAACCCATAAAGGAATATATTCCTGAAAGCCCAAATGCACAGAAGCTCTATAATATGATGGTTAAATCCTACGACCTTTTAAAAGATCATCCCGTAAACAAGGCAAGAGAAGCAAAAGGTTTAAGACCTGCCAACAGTATGTGGCTCTGGGGTGAAGGCAAAAGAGCAAGCCTTATGCCTTTCACAGAAAAATACGGATTAAAAGGTTCAATGATTTCTGCCGTTGATCTTTTAAAGGGTATTGGAAAATTTGCAGATATGAATGTAGTAAATGTTCCCGGTGCAACAGGCTACATGGACACAAATTTTGAAGGCAAGGCTCAGGCTGCCATTAATGAGTTTGAAAAGGGACAGGATTTTGTATATATCCACGTTGAAGCTCCCGATGAATGCGGTCACCGCTATGAAATTGAAAACAAGAAAAAATCTCTTGAAATAATAGATGAAAAAATTCTCGGACCCGTTCTTGATGCTCTTGAAAAATATGATGATTACAAAGTACTTATTATGCCTGACCATGCAACACCTTTAAGCCTTAAAACTCATACAAATGACCCGATTCCTTTCCTTATATATAAGAAAAGCAGTCCTGCCCCTGGAGGCGAATTTACTGAGGAAGGTGCAAAGGCAAGCGGTTTATTTATTGAAAACGGTCACAAAATTATGGAATACTTCATTAATCTTTAATGTACAGGAATTACACTATGAAAAAAATAATTACAATATTACTTTTATTACTTTCCCTCCTGTCTCTCACCGTCACAGCAACGGCAGATCTGGGTAACTTTAACAGTTATGATTCAGGTTCCGATTACGGAGGCAGTTATGACTATGGCGGCTACAGCAGCTACGGTGGAGGAAGTATATACAGCGGCGGTTATTTTCATGTAAGAGGCAGAAATTATAGTGTCGGTACTGCTGTTTTTATAGCAATGTTTATTTTGGCATTTGCTTATTTAATCGGTAAAAAAGGAAGAAGCTATACCCCTGCCCCCTCTGGCCGCAACACGTCATCATCTTTCTCTGTTAAAAACAACACAGATGAAATTTCAAGAGCTATTATGAAATATGACCCTGCTTTCAGCAGTGAAAAATTTATGTCATGGGCAAAGGAAGCTTTTATAACTCTCCAGACAGCATGGTCAGAAAAGAATTTTGATAAAGTAAGAAATTTTGAAAAGGAAGAGCTTTTCAATCAGCACAAAAAACAGCTTGATGAATATATATCAAATGGCTGGGTAAATGTTCTTTCAAGAATAAATATAAATCAGGCATATCTCTTCAGATATATAAGAGATATGGACTATGAATATTTAACTGTTTATTTTGATACCCGTATGGGTGACTATATAAAGGAAGAAAACACAGGCAACATAGTAAAAGGCGACCCTTCAAGAGACTATTATCTTAAATATCTCTATACTTTTATGAGAAAAACAGGTGTGCTTACAGATCCTGCCAAAAGCAACAAATCCGTTACTAACTGTCCTAACTGCGGAGCACCTACAACGGTTACAAGCTCAGGGCAGTGTGAATACTGCGGTTCTGTAATAACAACAGGAGAGTTTGACTGGGTTCTTTCCGATATTACAGGCGTTAATGAAAGGACAAATGTTGGTAAAGGCGGCGTTGAAATAAGATAAACTTTAATTTAAGTTATTTTATTTAAAAATCCTTTAAATTCTAACTGAAATAAACATAAATCAGGGCGGGCATTTTTTGCAGGCGTGTCGTATTCTAATACAATATAAGTTAAAGTAATATATATTTGAGGTATACTATGTCACTGATCACAAAATTTTTTGAGCATATATTTAACAGATTATGGATACTTATAAGATGGACAGGCTTTGCCCTTTACACAGGTATTATACTTGGCATTGTAGCCTCTGCCTTTTCATACTGCTTAAGGACAGGAATAGCCGCCAGAAACGAAAATCCCCAGCTTATAATTCTTCTGCCTTTAGGAGGCTTGTTAATTGCAGGCTTTTATAAACTCCTGGACTATTCAAATGACGGCGGGACAAATCTTGTTCTCGAATCAATACAGTCAGGTAAGGAAATCCCTCTGAGAATGACCCCTCTCATATTTGTATCCACTGTTGTTACACAAATATTCGGCGGATCTGCCGGAAGAGAAGGGGCCGCTCTGCAAATAGGCGGAAGTGTTGGTAATTTTCTTGGCAAACTCTTTAAGCTCAATGCCAATGATAAGAAAGTATTTATAATGTCCGGAATGAGTGCTGCCTTTTCCGCCCTTTTTGGCACTCCCGTAGCTGCCGCCATATTTTCCATGGAAGTGGTAAGTGTGGGTATTATGCAGTATTCTGCCCTTGTACCCTGTACAATAGCATCTCTTATAGCAAGTGCCGTTGCTGTAAGGACGGGAGCTGTTCCCGAACGCTTTTCAGTAATGGATATAGCAGACTTTTCATTAATAACAGCAGGTAAAACTATGCTCCTTGCCTGTCTTTGTGCCGGCATAAGCGTTATTTTTTGCATACTTTTAAGACAGACAGGTAAAGTTTTTACAAAATACATAGAAAACCGCTATCACAGAGTTGTATTAGGTGCCACATTAATAATTATGTTTACAGTTTATGTAAATTCATGGGACTACTCCGGTACAGGTATGGAACTTATAGAAAAAGCCATTGACGGTGAAGTATATCCTACAGCCTTTATGTGGAAAATGCTTTTTACAGCAGTCACACTTGCATGTGGCTTTAAAGGCGGTGAAATCGTTCCTTCATTCTGTATAGGTGCAACCTTCGGCTGTCTTTTCGGTCAGTTAATGGGAATGTCACCTTCACTGTGTGCATCTATAGGTATGGTATCTCTTTTTTGCGGAGTAACAAACTGCCCTATTTCATCACTGCTTATTTCAATCGAACTCTTTGGCATAGATGCCCTGCCCTATTATTTGCTTGCAATTTCAATAAGCTATATGCTTTCAGGATACTACGGTCTGTACCATAGTCAAAAGTTTGCATTTTCAAAATATAAGGCTGAAGAAATCGACGGACAAGTGCATTAATTTTTTTATTACTGCATAATTGTTTTCTTAAAACACATTTATTAATAATGGTTCTACAATATTTGACTTGGTCATTATACTGTAATCCACATTATAGGCTCCCTTTTAAGGGAGCTGTCAGCCATAGGCTGACTGTTAGTGAAATTTGACAAAGTCAAATTTTGCGATATGAGGGTTTTATATACCACGATAGTTGACAAAGAACCTTAATAATTACAATTAATCTTATGAATAATTACAAAGCCGGAAGCATAAAAACACACTTCCGGCTTTAGTATTATCTCCTTACAATATCAAGCTTTATTCCCGTCTTAACATCTCCGCCTATTTCCGACTGGGTAAAAGCCGGCACGCACACCACATCAATTCCGTTTGGTGCAACATAACCTCTTGCAATAGCTACAGCCTTAACTGCCTGATTGACAGCACCTGCACCTATTGTCTGTATTTCCACATCATCATTATTTCGCAGAATTGCTGCAATTGCTCCCGCCACAGATTTAGGCTGAGAGTTTGCTGAAACCTTTAACATTTCCATTTCAAATACCTCCATAGCTGTAAATTACAAAAACAAAGTACAACCACAATTTGGTTCTGAAATTATTATGTCCCCTTAAAGCTAATATATTCAGCCCACAATTCCTAAATTAAATTATTCCCAATTTGCTTTTAAAATTACTTACACTTCCTTATCAATTACTTCTATATCATTTGCAACCTTTGAATCATTGTCATCATTCAGAAGGGACTGCAGTATAGTATTGTAAATAGAACTTACATTCTGCTTCCAGTTTTTCTTGACCTGTTTTGCCATTTCCTTTGTAACAACAGTAATGTTAAGTTCCATAAGTGTAACATCATCTTCAATAAAACTGCATTTAACAATATACTCATCTTCGTCATACATAAAGTAATTGGCTGAAACTGCATATTCCTTTTTTATTACACCTTTGTTCTTACGGACATAAGTAATTATACTTTTTCTCTTTGACTCTGGAATAAGCTTAGAAAAAGTATTAACAGTTTTTTCACCATCATCAGTAAGGCTGTAATATGTAATAGTATCTTCTTTATTGGATTCAATAATCCCGTTTTGTTCCATTTCGGTAATGTATGTCTGGAATTCAAAATAATCCATATAATCATTGACAGCAAAATTATACAAATGTTCCCATGACAAAGGCATATCCATCTGATACATTAAATATAAAATTATTAATCTGTTTTCCGTAACCAATCTGTTAGACTTGTACATACTATAATACCTTCTTAAAAAAATGAAATCTTAATAATTATACTTCATTTTGTCGAATATGTAAATCTAATTATTAATAAAAAAATAAATAAATATTTTGTATAAAACCA
>CAZGIC010000043.1:0-17498 GCA_964526435.1 uncultured Lachnospiraceae bacterium
ATTTTTGTATCTCATATTTTTCTCCGATTTCTAATAATTAAATTTATATAAGTGGGAATGTAGAGTTAGGAGCGAGGAGTGGAATGTAGAGTGTGGAGTGTGGAGTGTGGAGTGAGGAGTGAAATGTAGAGTGAGGAGTGTGGAGTGAGGAGTGAGGAGTTAAAGTTACTTTAAAAATTTATAAATTTTAAACTCCTAACTCTCTCAAATTCCAATTTGACGAACACCTTACCATAACCAATACCCTTGTAGGGGCAATCAGCACTTTCAACCTTCGGTTGAAAGCCGGTCCTTCGGACCGTCCGATAAATCTTTCGGTGCAATTTATTAATCGCCTGTTTTCCGTAAATTCCAATTTATCGACTGCCTTTCCTTTCCCAACACCTTGTAGGGGCGATTATTAATCGCCCGCTTTTCCGTAAATTCCAATTTATCGACTGCCTTTCCTTTCCCAACACCTTGTAGGGGCGATTATTAATCGCCCGTTTTTCACAATACACCCGCAAGTTCCAATTTGTAAATGAATGTGAAGTCAGGAATCAGGAGCTAGGAATGAAAGTTACCTTAAAAATTTATAAGTTTCAACTCCTCACTCCTACCTCCTCACTCCTCACTTACATACCTCCTATCCCCTCACTCTGTCAAGTTCCAATTTGTAAATGAATATGAAGTCAGGAATCAGGAGCTGGAAATGAAAGTTACCTTAAAAATTTATAAGTTTCAACTCCTCACTCCTACCTCCTCACTCCTCACTTACATACCTCCTATCCCCTCTTCATTCTCCACTTTTCAGCCGTTGCCTTACCTCCGAGTATATGACGCTGTGCTTTGTGATAAGCAAGTATTTCTCTGACCTTTCCGGCAAGGACAGGATCCACTTTAGGCAGTCTGTCAACCAGATCTTTATGACATGTAGACTTTGATATTCCCCAAACTTTAGCTGCTGCCCTTATTGTTTTCTTAGTTTCACATATATACTTACCTATTTCAAGACACCTTTCCGCTATATCGGCTCTCATTAAAAAAGCCCTCCTTGTTCAACACTTACTGCATTATATGAACAATTAAAGGCTTTTAGACTTTTTATTTATTCAATTCATTAATAGCAGCTTCAAGAGCTTTTGAAACCTGGTCAGGGCATGAAGTTTCCCTTATGCCGCACTTTATACCAATCATTCTTGATATAGCGTCTTCAGCTTTCATACCCTTTAAAAGCACACTTACCCCCTGGGTATTTCCGCTGCATCCGCCTACAATCCTCACATCATTTATTACATGTGTATTGTCATCAATATCCACAATAGTTTCTCTTGAACAGACTCCTCTGTTTTTGTATGTATACTGCATTTTAACACCTCCTGTAATCAAAAAAGGACTTCTTCTCCGAAGTCCTTTAAA
Organism: uncultured Lachnospiraceae bacterium; assembly: GCA_964526435.1. Lineage (GTDB taxonomy): Bacteria > Bacillota > Clostridia > Lachnospirales > CAG-274 > Gallispira. The sequence goes on from CAZGIC010000043.1 coordinate 1,399, forward strand.
GCGCGAGACGGGATTCGAACCCGCGGCCCTCGCCTTGGCAAGGCGATGCTCTACCACTGAGCCACTCGCGCAAACAGCGGCTGAAAGAATCGAACTCTCAATTTTCGCTTTGGAGGCGAACGTTATACCACTTAACCAAGCCGCTATATCATTTGTCATCAACAAATAATATAATATCACATTTACACCACTTTGTCAACAGTTTTTTTCTTTTTTTGCTGAAATTTTATAACCTGTCATTCCTGCAGCAATACCTATAACAACACCACCTATAACATCTGTAGGAAAATGTACCGCAAAATATATCCTGCTGATTCCCATAAACACAGCCATAACATAAAATATACTTCCCACCCTTTTGTTACAGCAAAATGCAGCAGTTGCAGCACAAAAAGCAGAAGCCGTATGTCCCGAAGGGAAAGATCCGTCAGCAGGCAGTGAAATTAAAATATTTTTTAATATTTCACCATTTACTTCAAAAGGTCTTGCCCTGTCAATCATAGGTTTTAAAATTACATTTACAACAATAAGTATAATTATAAGGCTTACCGCCATAGTAAAGCCCATTTTCCTTGTTTTAGGTATCATAATAAAAATTACCGATATAAGAATCCATATAAATCCGAAATTCCCCATATTAGTTATACATTTCATAATTTCTGTAACTGTATCATTATGGAAATTTTCAATTACAAACTTAAGAAAATCAATTTCCCACTCCATAAAAACCTCATTTTAGCAATTATTATCAATAATTCGTAAAAAAATTTTATATTTATCAATATCTATTGACTTTTAATTTGAATTCTAATAACATAATATTAAAGTCAAAAAATATGCAGATTTACATTCAAATACCTTTGACATTGACAGTAAATTTACAAAAGTGAAAAAGAGGCGATAAAATGAACATATTATTTCTTCTGAAACCAAAATCAACAATTGTCTATCTAAACGCAAAAAGTACAATACGCCAGGGCATAGAAAAATTCAGGGCACACGGATACACCGCAGTACCTGTTATAGATGATGATGGTAAATATATAGGAACTATATCAGAAGGAGATTTTCTCCGGAATATTGTAAACGAAAACACCTTTGAACTTAAAGACAGTGAACATCACTACATATATTCAATAATAAGAACCGGTTATAATCCACCTATAAAAGTCGATACAACCATGGACGAACTCTTTGATAAAATTAACAACCAAAACTTTGTTCCTGTAGTAGATGACAGACATTTCTTTGTAGGTATTATAACCAGAAAAGATGTAATTAATTATTTAAGAAAAAACCTTAAATCTTAAGTATAATTATATTTAAATAATAATCATACAGGGGCAGGCAATGTATCAACTGACACAATGCCCGCCCCCATTCTTTACAGCCATTTATTAATATATTGCATTTATTCCCGTATCACTGTCAATAGTGTTTACATTATACATCACAAGCACATCATCAATGTTATTTTCATTTATAAAGTCACTTACTGCATCTTTATAGCTTCTTGTATCAAACACATATATTTTTTTATAATTGTTTACAAGAAACGGCACCATTGAATTTGCATAGCTGTCCTTAATCAGTACAAGACTTCTTTCATTCTCTGCGTCATTATTAGTAATTTCAATAAATGACTTTATATTATCCAAAAATATAGAATACTTGTCCTTTTCTGAAGCATATTCCATATTATAGAGAGAATCAGACTCCACGCCGTCATATTTTACACTCAGATCAAAATCCTTATTGTAAATTTTCATATTTTCTCCATGCTCCAGACCGCTGTAATTAAGTTTTGAATATATAGTACCTCTGAAATCTTCAATATTTTCAACGGTATATTCATCTCTGCTTACAGGCACAAGCCCCTTTTCACTGCAATATTCAACATAAGCATAGTAAGCACCGTCCATAGTCCAGTGATGATCCAGTTTATAAAAAAGCTCTTCATTATCTTTATTAGCCATTAATATGTCATAAACATCAATACAGTTCATATTAAGTGAAGAATAATACTCTTCAATTGTTTTAAACTGGCTTAAAGGACTTGCATACTCAGGCAGTTTATCTTTATAAATGCTTATTTGTGTAGGGACCAGCATAAAATCAGCCTTTACATTTATACTGTCCTGAAATTCATTCAGATTATCTATAATTTTTTCAGTGTTTTCAGGCTTAACATAATCTTCTATATAATATCCGTCATTTCCTATAAATATATTATTTACATATTTGCTTTTCAGCACATTTATTTCAAAATCAGTTTTACCACTTACAAATGTCTCTCTGAAAGGGAAATGATCCGTTATATACTCTGAAACTGCCGTCAAGTCCTCACCGCTGAACATTTCTTCAAAATCAAGCTCCGGAAATGTTGCAAGGCTCCTGTTTTCATTTTCTGAAAAATAATCCTTGGGCACTACAAAAAAAGCAACAGTAAAAAAAATAACAGTAAGGGAAATAATTACAGCATTAACTTTAAGTGTCATATTAACCCTCCCTAAAACCTGAAATACAAAAACGGATTATAACTTGAGCTTACAAGATAAGCAACAGACAATATAAAACCGCTGAAATACACCAATATATACAGCAAACCATATGCAGATTTTTCAGTGTTTTTATTTTCAATCAATTTATATACAGGCATTGAAAAAATTATTCCTGCCAGCAAAATAACGGCATTGTTTTTCAATATAAATATAAAACTGTCATCAAGTATACAGCCATTTGAATTAAACAGCATAACACTCATATAGCTTTTAAGTTCTGCCCAGTCTGTAACAGCAAATATTGCAAACCCTATAACAACAACAATAAGAGTATAAGCCCTGCTTATTATTGTAGTCTTATCCCTTTTGAGCAGTTTTTCAAAGCCAAGTCTTTCAATTACAGAAAAAAAGCCGTGCCATAACCCCCATATAACGAAGTTCCAGCTTGCCCCGTGCCAGAGTCCTGTACAAAAAAACACTATAAAAAGATTTACATATGTTCTTAACCTGCCCTTTCTGCTGCCGCCCAAAGGAATATACAGATACTCTTTAAACCACGTTGAAAGAGAAATGTGCCATCTTCTCCAGAATTCTCTTATGCTTTTTGAAATATACGGATAATTAAAATTCTCAAGAAAATCAAAACCGAACATTTTTCCAAGACCTATTGCCATATCTGAATATCCTGAAAAATCAAAATATATCTGCAATGAATAAGCTATGGCACCAAGCCATGCAGCAGACACTGACAATCCGGAACTATCCATACCGCTTATAAGTGTCCACACAGCTCCTGCATTATTTGCAATAAGCACTTTTTTAAACAAACCAAACAGAAATCTCCTTACACCCAGACAATAGTTTGTAAAATTAATTTCTCTCTTGTCAATCTGTTTTTCAATATCATGATACTTTACAATAGGTCCTGCTATAAGCTGAGGGAAAAAGGAAATATAAAGCAAAATATTTCCCACTTTCTTTTGAGCCGCCGTTTCACCTCTGTAAACATCAATTACATAACTCATAGCCTGAAATGTAAAAAATGAAATACCTATAGGCAGATGTATAACAGGCACATCAATATTTAATCTGAATACAGAGTTCACACTTTCAACAAAAAAGCCCGTGTATTTATAATAGAATAACAAGGCTAAATTTATAACAACAGATAATATTAAAAATAAATTTTTATGCTCCCTGTATTTATCCATTAACATAGCAAGTCCATAGTTTATAACTATGGACAAAAGCATCAATATAACTGCCTTAGGTTCACCGAATGCATAAAAAATAATACTTGCTATAATAAGTATAGTATTTCTTACCCTTATATTCTTACAGATCATATAAGGTATGCAAACCACAGGGAGAAAGAAAAATATAAATTCTAAACTGGAAAATACCACTTTCTCGCCCCTCAACCATCAATAAAATCTTTAACAATCTTGTTCATACTGTCAGCATTGTCAGAAATTATAAGATAAACAAGATTACCGCTTGTTTTAACCTTAGCGTCCTTTACAAGCTTAGCCTCATCAGGCAGACCATAGTTTGAAAGCTCATCATATTTCTGTTCAAGGGCATTGTTTACAGCTTCTGTATATGTCTTTCTCTTGTCTTTGTCATCACACATAAAAATAATTATTGTTTCAGCAGATGTAGGGTCATCACTCTGTGCAAAAACATACTGTGATAAATCTGCCACATCAATACCATAATAATTTGAAATATAATTATCATTCATTTCAACAATGGTACCATCTGCCATAGGAGCAATACCGCTGTATATAACGTCTATATTAACATACTCATTATTATTTTCACTTCCGCAGCCTGCAAGAGCACACACAGCCATAGCTGCGGCAATTATCTTTACAATCTTTTTCATATCAAGTCACCTTTCTGTTATTCACTTTCCAAAGCCAGATTTCTGAAAAACGGCACCCATATCTCACTATAGGCTTTATCGTTGTGATGTACAAAATTATCATTTGAATATTCAGGATCAAGTACATCACCAAACTCACCTGCAAGATCCAGGTATTCAACTCCCCACACAGCAGTCTCGGTTTTTAACTCTTCATTAAACTCTTTAATCGTATCATTGCTGAAAATAGCAGTTTCTCCTTCTTCTGTACATGGAGTAATATTTATAACATATATTGTACTTTCAGGAACAGCTTCCTTTATGGCAGTTATAACCTCACCATATGTATTCAGAAGCTTTTCAATAGAATATCCCGGCGTACCAAGACCGTTCATTTCATTTATACCCAGATTTATAAATATTCTTTCAGGATTTATTGCCGAAAGGGAATCACATACATTCTGAGACTTTCCCTGATACATAGGTCCGTCGTCATCTAAAGCAGAACTTATGCCCCAGGATACCTTTGTCAGGAATACAATGTCATTAAGCCATTCAGGAGCCTCTGTCTTAGGTACATATCTTGCAAAACCATCCATTATACTGTCACCCATAAATACCTGACCGTCATAAAATTCCTTTAATATCTGATTTGCCTGAGCCTCATCAATAGTAGTTCCTTCTGTTGTATCTTCAGCTGTTGTAGTTTCATCTGTTGTACTCTCCGTTGTAGTTTCAGTCTGAGTTGTTACTTCAACAACCTGTACAGTATTTTCATCATTCTCATGTTTTTTTGTCCTTATAATATCAATAATTATTGACATTATAAGTATTAATATCATTATAAACAGAAGCCAGTACACTCTGTTAGCTCTTTTATTCATATGTCCCCCTGAGATAATACGATCAGTCTTCTAAGGCACATCTGTCTATTATGGCATCTTCAACTCTCAGTTCAGGCGTCCAGTCAATAGCCTTTTTGGCAAGCTGTATGTTGGCATAGCTTCCCCCTATATCTCCGATACGTCTTGGACCTATAATCGTATTTATCTTTTCTCCTGTAATATTTTCAAAAGCAATTAAAAATTCTCTGACCGTGACATCAACACCGCTTCCCACATTAAGGCTGAGATAATTTGTATATTCAGCTCCTGCCCTTTCAAAAGCGTGATCAAAGTTTACAACAGCCTTCACATTAGCCATAGCCAGATCAGTAATATGTATATAGTCCCTTATGCAGGTGCCGTCTCTTGTCATCCAGTCATCACCGTTAATAGTAAAGGACTTTTCTTCATCATTATAAATTTTAATAAGAATTTCTAAAAGATTGGAGCCTGTTTTCATAGGCAGAGAATGTGTTCTTGTCTTAAAGAAATGATCAATGCCTATAGGATTAAAAAATCTTAAGCTTATACATTTCATATCATAAGCATTGCAGAAATCTCTCATCATCATTTCAAATATATACTTAGAACGTCCAAAAGGACTTCTTGGCTTAAGAGGAGATCTTTCCGTAACCATAAATCCCGGCACATCATCATACACAGACGCACTTGAAGCGAAAATTATTTTTTTAATTCCCCTGTCCTTTAAAAGATTTACAAAATTAAGGGAACCCACCACATTCTGTGTATAAAATTCAAGGGGATGCCTGACTGACTGTGCCACTGCAGAAAGCATTGCCGAATGAATTACAATATCTATGTCACTGTGTTTATCAAGAATTTCAGCCACAGCCTTTGGATCTGTTATATCACATTTGTAAAAATGGCAGCCCGGCAAACTATAATTTTCCATGTCGCCTGCATTATCAAGTACTACAGCTTCTATATTATTATCAGACAACGCATAAGCAATATTACGTCCAATAAATCCGCAGCCTGTCAGCAAAACTTTCATAAGTCCTTACCTCCCCGTAACTCTAAAAAAATGATATTATTATTGTAAGCCTTTTTTTGATAAATTTCAACACTAAAATTAAAGTTTTTTACAAAAAAAATAGACTGCACAAAACCAGTTAATTTTATTTAAATTTTTTATAACTTTTTACAAATATCTGTTAATATTGAAATTAAAAAAATATCCGTTCATTCATACAGAAACGGATATTTTAAAATACATTTATTTTACATTCTTTTTCTTCTTCACTATCAAAAAGTAAACTGCCGCAACACAGATTATAATGAATATAACCACGGCCGCAATTGATGAATACCTGTCAAAATAAGGCATAGCCATTCCCCATGCTTCTCCCAGCATTGAGCCGATATATACAAGTACTGTATTCCACACTGCACTTCCTATAGTTGTAAGAACCAGGAACTTTGGAATATTCATTGATGCAAAACCTGCCGGAATAGAAATAAGACTTCTTACAATAGGTACACATCTGCATATCAGAACAGCTTTGCTTTCATATTTTTCAAACCACGTAACAGATTTATCAACATGTTCAGGATTTAAATGAAGCACCTGTCCCAGTCTGCTTTCAAAAATCTTTCTCACTCTTTCAGCCTTAAAAATTCTGCCCACTGCATACAGTACAATTGCACCGGAAACAGACCCTATCGTTGCCGCAATTATCATTACGGGAGCATTTAACGCCGTTGTTACAGTAATTGCCCCTCCAAACAAAAGTACAGCCTCAGACGGTATAGGCGGAAACACATTTTCAATAAATATAAGCATAAATATACCTATATAGCCATAATTTTCCACAATATTTAACATCAGACTTTCCATATAAAATTCTCCTTAACTTCTTTTACTTGCTGTTAAAATTCATAAAGCTACTATAGCATAAAACCTTTAATTATGCAATAGTAAAACTCTCCTTAAATTAAATAAAATCTTTTTCAGCTCATCCATGAGGGAAGATATTTATTCTTCAATCTTCCTTTCTGCACCTTTCCCCAGCCCAGAGGATACCCCTTACAGCAGACAAGTGCCCAGCCGTCTTTACAATCCACAGCAAAGCTCTCGCCTCTTAAATATCTTTCCAGATTTTCATCTTCAGGTTCAAAATCAATACTGACCTTGGCGTCTTCCTTTTTTAATGTCATTGCAAAAGCCTGGCTTGGCTCAAATCTGTTTTTCTTACAGTCACCCAGATACAGTCCGCTTCTCTTTACTCTCAGTCCCCTTAAATCAAGGCAGTAAGGCACAGCAAAAAGACTTTCCTTGTGCAGTACAAGATTTTCATTTATTTCAATATTCATATTGTTTTTCATAAATTCAAAATAATCTTTTAAAAGCTTAGGTGAAGAGGTTTTGTCCTTTGGCGGCTCAATTTTTACTTCTTCTCCTTTCTTATGGATAAGACAGAAAAAATGACCTTCCCCCTTTACTTTGTAAGGCATAAGCCTTCCGCACTTTTTAAGTTCCTCACTTCCATTTTCCACCCATTCAGGTCTGCCGTCAATAAATCCGCCCCTTTTATCAAAATCCATAAGTTCAAAATCAGGATTTTCATTTAAAAACTCCTGTATCATTCCCTCATCTTCTTCGGGAGCAAATGTACATGTAGAATAAGCAATGATACCATCATTACATAAAAGCTTTGCGGCCGCTTTTAAAATTTCTCTCTGGAGACCGCAGCAAAATTCAGTCTTATGGGTTTCCCAGCTTTTTACTGACGCCTCATCTTTTCTGAACATACCCTCACCACTGCATGGAGCATCAACAATAACCCTGTTAAAAAATCCCTCAAATCTTTCAGCAAGTTTTGCAGGTTCTTCATTTGTAATTATTGCATTTGGCACTCCGCTCACTTCAATATTTTTAAGGAGTGCCATACATCTTGATGCACTTATGTCATTGCTTACAATTATTCCCTCCCCTTTAAGCTTTGCCGCAACCTGAGTGCTCTTTCCTCCGGGAGCCGCACAAAGGTCAATTACCCTGTCGCCTGGTTTTACAGGCAGGAGTGATCCCGTAGACATTGCAGAAGGTTCCTGTATGTAAAACAACCCGCAGTTGTAAAAGGGATGCTTTGCAGGTCTTACATTTTCACCGTCATAATAAAACCCTTCCTTGCACCATGGTACAGGCTCAAGCTTCCATTCAACAGCCGATTTAAGTTTCTCTGGAGTAATTTTAAGTGTATTTGCCCTTAATCCGTATAATCTTTCTTCATTAAAGCTTCTGATGTAATCTTCATATTCACTTCCCAGAAGCTTTTTCATTTTATCTGTGTATTCCTTTGGTAAATTCATATTAAAACCTCTTGTTTAAATTAACTTTGTTTCTCAATATATTATATTACCATTTTATATCCTTAATATCAATTAAAAATAAAAAATACTTTATAACACCTGTAATTTTTAATTATATATTTTCTTGAATTTTGCAGTTTATAATATATACTCATAATTAGTTTTATTTCCTCTTAAAACACCGGCATACATAAAAATACTATGAAAGTTATAAGTAAAACCGCATAACTAAATTCTAAAATTTTCAAAAATTTATGTATTTATTAATAGCAAAAAAAATTATATAACCCATTTTAATGTGTATAATTAATATTTTTTCTCATAAATTCCTGTAAAATTTGTCTATTTTCTCCAACAAAAACTTTTAAAAAATTTAATTCAAGCACCGAAGTATTGTAAAAAAGCCCCTTTTTTTTACAAAAAGCTTGTGTACTTTTACGGCTTGACAAACCAAATTCAAAGTACTAAAATAATCAAAAATTATATTTGTTGTGGAGGTGAGGTTTATGGGCTCACTTGGTGAAGAGCTTGTTGAGACTCTTAATAATCCTACGGCCTTTACAATACCAATAGGCAGCGGGCTTCCCGTTTCCCAATCGGTAGTTGTAACGTGGTGTATCATGGCTTTTCTTGTGGTGATTTCCATAATTTTTACCCGCAACCTTAAGCTTATTCCAACAGGACCCCAGCTTTATGTTGAGGCACTTGTTGGATTTATAAATTCCTTTTTCGGAGATATCCTTGGTAAGGAAGGGAAAAAGTTTATTCCTTACCTTGGTACAGTACTTATATACCTTGCATGTGCAAATGCAATAGGTATATTCGGAATCACACCCCCTACAAAGGATTTAAACACAACCGCTGCCCTGGCTTTAATGAGCATATTGCTTATTGAGTTCGGCGGTTTGTTTGCAAAGGGCTTTAAGGGCTGGGTGAAGAGTTTTGCAGAGCCTATAGCAATAGTGGCTCCCATAAATATACTTGAAATCTTTATAAGACCTCTTTCACTCTGTATGCGATTATTTGGCAATATTTTAGGCGGCTTTATAGTAATGGAGCTTATTAAAATAGTGGTACCTTTAATTATACCTTTGCCATTTAGTTTCTACTTCGATGTGTTCGACGGACTTATACAGGCGTATATTTTTGTATTTTTAACTTCTCTATTTCTTAAAGAAGCAATAGAGTAAAATTATTTTGAATAAAAAAGGAGATGTTTTAATTATGATGACAGCAATTGGTGCAGGTATTGCAGTATTAACAGGTTTAGGTGCAGGTTTAGGTATTGGTTTAGCAACTTCAAAGGCTATGGATGCTATTGCCAGACAGCCAAGTGCAGAAAGCAAGATAACAAAGAACCTTCTTCTCGGTGCAGCATTGGCAGAAGCAACTGCTATTTACGGCTTTGTAATCGCAGTTCTTATTTTATTCGTTAGCTAATAAAAAGTAATTATACTGAGAAAGAGGTGGGGATATATGTTAAGCATAGACCTCAATGTTGTTTATAATATTATAAATATTATAATTCTCTTTTTACTTTTAAAGAAATTCCTTTTTAAACCCGTAACTGAAATTATGGAAAAAAGGCAGCAGCTGATAGAAGCTTCTCTTAAAGATGCCGAAGATTCAAAAACTCAGGCAAATGATCTTAAATTACAATATGAAAATGCTTTAAAAGAAGCTAAGGAAGAAGCCGTTTCTATTGTAAGAGATGCTAAAGTTAAAGCTGAAGCTGAATACGAAAGAAAAATGAAGGATGCGGCAAATGATGCCAGAACTGTTGTTGAAAATGCAGAAAAGACAATTAACATTGAAAGAGAAAAGGCAATAAGAAGTGCCAAAAGCGAAATTGCTTCTCTTGCTCTTGCAGCAGCTTCAAAGGTTGTTGAAAAAGAAACAAATGACGAAAACAACAGAAAACTCCTCAACGATTTTCTTTCCGAGGCAGGTGACCTTAAATGATCACATCTTTAATTGCCGATGATTACGGAAAGGTTCTTTTTGAAGAGAATATTGACGGGAAAGCAATTGATAAGTCAATAGAGATTTTAAACAGCAGTGACGAACTTGTTACTGCTCTTGATAATCCTGCCATTTCAGAGGATGAAAAACACAGAGTTGTTGACAGGCTTTTCCCCGAAGAAATGAAAAGCTTCATTAAATATGTGTGTGACAACAGACATATTTATATAATGAATGATATTTATAATGTTTATAACAATCTTGTGCTTGAAAGCACAGGAGGTATAAAGGCACAGTTTATATGTGTCACAGAGCCTGATGAGAATGAGGCCGAAAGAATAAAAAATATGATAAAAAATAAATATAACTGTCAGAAAGTTATACTTGAGGTTATTAAGAAGCCTGAGCTTATAGGCGGATTTATACTTAAAATAGGAGATTATGAATACGACAGAAGTCTTAAAGGCACCCTTAATAACCTTGTTAAAAAATTAGAGTGGAGGTGAGCAAGGTGAGCAATATTAATCCGGACGAGATTATATCAGTTTTAAAAAGTGAAATTGATAATTATGACGAAAAAGCTTCAGTAATGGAGACAGGTTATGTTGTGCAGGTGGGCGACGGCATTGCCACAGTATACGGCATTAACCACGCTATGTACGGAGAAATAGTCGAGTTTGAAAACGGCGTAAGAGGTTTGGTACAGAACCTTGAAATGAAAACAATTGGCGTTGTTCTCTTAGGCTCAGACAGAGGTCTTACCGAAGGCTCAAAAGTTGTAAGAACAGGTAAGAAAGCAGGTATTTCCGTAGGCGATGAAATGCTCGGCAGAGTTGTCAACTCTCTCGGAGCTCCCATTGACGGAAAAGGACCTATAAATACAAATGAATACAGACCTATTGAAAATGATGCTCCAAGTGTTATAGACAGAAAGTCAGTTAATGTTCCTCTTGAAACAGGTATTCTGGCTATTGACTCTATGTTCCCTATAGGAAGAGGACAGAGAGAGCTTATAATAGGCGACAGACAAACAGGTAAAACTTCTATTGCAGTTGATACTATTCTTAATCAGAAAGGCAAAGACGTAATATGTATATATGTAGCAATCGGTCAGAAAGCTTCTACTGTATCTAAAATAGTTTCAACATTAGAAAAATACGGTGCAATGGATTATTCAATAGTTGTATCATCTACAGCAAGCGATTATGCACCTTTACAGTACATTGCTCCTTACTCAGGCACAGCTATTGCCGAATATTTTATGTATAAAGGCAAGGATGTACTTATTGTATACGATGACTTATCAAAGCATGCCGTTGCTTACAGAGCAATGTCACTGCTCCTTCAGAGACCACCCGGACGTGAAGCATACCCCGGAGATGTATTCTATCTTCATTCAAGACTTCTTGAAAGATCTTCAAGATTGAGTGATGAACTTGGCGGCGGTTCAATTACTGCCCTTCCTATAATTGAAACTCAGGCAGGAGATGTGTCAGCTTATATTCCTACAAACGTAATCTCTATTACAGACGGACAGATTTTCCTTGAGAGTGAGCTTTTCTTCTCAGGTATGCGTCCTGCCGTTAATGTAGGTCTTTCAGTATCAAGAGTTGGCGGTGCTGCACAAACCAAGGCAATGAAAAAAGCAGCAGGTTCTCTTCGTATTGATCTGGCACAGTTCAGAGAAATGGAAACATTTACACAGTTCAGTTCAGATCTTGACAGATCAACACAGGAACTTCTCGATCACGGCCGCAGACTTATGGAACTGTTAAAACAGCCTCTTTATAATCCATTAAGTCTTCACAGAGAGGTTATAACTCTTTGCGGAGCAAACAAGAGACTTTATATGGATGTTCCGGTAAAAGAGCTTAAGACTTTCCAGATGGAAATGCTTGAATATATTGAAAATGCAGCTCCGGAATTGGTTAGAAAAATAGATGAAGAAAAAGTTCTTACAGATGATATGGTTGAAGAAATAAATAATTATATTAAAGAATTTAAGAGCAGGTGATAACTATGGCGAATATGAGAGAAATTCGTACAAGAATGAACAGTATACAAGATACTATGAAAATCACCAATGCTATGTATCTTATATCATCATCAAAGCTTAAACAGGCAAGAAAAAAGCTTGAAAAAACACTTCCCTATTTCAACGCTCTTAATTCCACTATTGCAGATATAATGCAGCATATGCCGGAAACAGAAAATGTTTATATAAGCAGCAACGGTAAAGATACGTTTAATGACAGAAGCAAAAGAAGGCTTTACATTATAATTACCGCAGACAAGGGACTTGCCGGAGCATATAATCACAATATATTTAAAATGAGCGATGAATATCTGAACAAGGGTGATAATAACACACTCTTTGTAGTAGGTCAGATGGGCAGAAATTATTTTAATAAGACTGGAAGAACAGTAGATGTTACATTTCATTATGCAGCACAAAATCCAAGCATTTATAATGCAAGAGATATTACCGATAATGTTATAAACCTTTATATTAACAAAAATATTGATGAAGTATATATAATATATAACAAAATGATAACCGGTTCTGCATATGAACCTGACATTCTTAAAATACTTCCCCTTGACAGAAGTGATTTTGAATACAATGAAGATGATTACATTGAATTTAATACATTTTCCCCATCACCTTCAGCAGTATTTTATAATCTGGCACCCAATTATGTAAAGGGTATTATATATTCTGCTCTGGTTGAAGCTTACTCAAGTGAACATAACGCACGAATGACTGCAATGCAGTCAGCTACAGACAGTGCAAAGGAAATGCTTAAGGAACTTTCCCTTATGTATAACAGAGCAAGACAGGCTGCAATCACTCAGGAGATCACCGAAATAGTAAGCGGTGCCAATTCATTGCAAAAACAATAATTTTTAATTATTGTTTTTGCAATGCAGTTGTTATCAAAAAAAAAGTGATTTTTTGCGAAGCAAAATGTTGCGTTTTTTGATAACCACTGCTAATAAAGTAAAACTTTAAGTTTTACTACCTTTTTTAATAACCACTGCTAATAAAGTAAAACTTTAGTTTTACTACCTTTTTAACAACAAATGCAAATAAAAATAAAACTTTAGTTTTATTTCCTTTCAAAACAATAATTTTTAATTATTGTTTTTGAGCATTTGTTGACAAAACAGAAAAAATATATAGAAAGGAGCATAGATTTAAATGAATAAAGGAAAAATTGTTCAGGTTCTCGGTCCTGTAGTAGACGTTGAATTTGAAAAGGGATCACTTCCCCTTATTAAAGATGCTCTTACAGTTGAAGTAGACGGTAAAAATAAAGTTATGGAAGTTGCCCAGCACATGGGCAACAATATAGTAAGATGTATAATGCTTGCCTCAAGTGACGGTCTTGAAAAAGATATGGAAGTTATAGCCACAGGGGACGGTATAAAAGTCCCTGTAGGCGAAGAAACACTTGGCAGAATGTTTAACGTTCTTGGTGAACCCATTGACGGCGGCGAATCTGTAAAAGGCGAAGATCATTGGGTAATTCACAGAGAACCTCCTTCATTTGAAGATCAGAGCCCTGTTGTTGAAATGTTTGAAACAGGCATAAAGGTTATTGACCTTCTTGCCCCTTATGCAAAAGGCGGTAAGATCGGTCTTTTCGGCGGTGCCGGTGTAGGTAAAACAGTTCTCATACAGGAACTTATCCATAACATAGCAACTCAGCACGGCGGTTATTCAATATTTACAGGTGTCGGCGAACGTTCCCGTGAAGGTAATGACCTTTGGCACGAAATGAAGGAATCAGGCGTTATTGAAAAAACAGCTTTGGTATTCGGACAGATGAACGAACCCCCCGGAGCACGTATGAGAGTTGCCCAGACAGGACTTACTCTGGCTGAATACTTCAGAGATGTAAAACATCAAAACGTACTTTTGTTTATTGACAATATATTCAGATATGTTCAGGCAGGTTCAGAAGTTTCAGCACTTCTTGGAAGAATGCCTTCTGCCGTAGGTTATCAGCCTACACTTGCCAATGAAGTAGGTGAACTTCAGGAAAGAATTACATCAACCAAAAACGGTTCAATTACATCAGTTCAGGCAGTATATGTGCCTGCCGATGACCTTACTGACCCTGCACCTGCAACTACATTTGCTCACTTAGATGCTACTACAGTTCTTTCAAGAAAGATAGCTGAACAGGGTATTTATCCTGCCGTTGATCCTCTTGAATCAAATTCAAGAATTCTTGAACCTGATGTAGTAGGTCAGGAGCACTATGACATAGCAAGAAGAACTCAGGAAATTCTTCAGAGATATAAAGAACTTCAGGATATTATAGGTATACTTGGTATGGAAGAACTTGATGAAGAAGACAAGAATACTGTATACAGAGCAAGAAAAATACAGAAATTCCTTTCACAGCCTTTTGCTGTAGGTGAACAGTTTACAGGTCTTAAAGGAAAGTATGTACCTATTAAAGAAACAATCAGAGGTTTCAAAGCTATTATTGAGGGCGATATGGATCAGTATCCTGAGGAAGCTTTCTTTATGGCAGGTACAATTGACGACGTTATTGAAAAGGCTAAGACTATTGAAGAAAACTAGTATAAGGAGTGTGAATTTATGGCAGATAAATTTAAGCTGGATATTATAGCCAGTGACAGACACTTCTATAATGGTCAGGCAGAAATGTTAGTTCTGCCCGGCATTGACGGTGAATACGGTGTTATGAGCGGTCACGAAGCAATGGTAACAGCCATTGTTCCCGGAGAAGTTGACATAACTGTAGATGGTGAAGAAAAAACCGTTGCAGTCAGTGAAGGCTTCGCTGAAATAAAACCCGAATCCGTTGTACTGATCGTAGACAGTGCCGAATGGCCCGAAGAAATCGATGTTAAAAGAGCTGAAAGAGCTAAGGAAAGAGCAGAAGAAAAACTTCGTCAGCATCAGAGTAAACTTGAATATTATCATTCAAGAGCGGCACTTTCCAGAGCTATGAACAGACTGAAAATAACAAGCAAGAAATTCTAAAAAAAGCTGAATTTGATTTAATTAGTCAAATTCAGCTTTTTAATTTGGTTCTGTAATATTTGGTGTGGTCGTTATCGTAAACTTCCTATTGCCTCCTTTTAAAAACAAACAATTTAACGAACACCTTACCATAACCAACACCCTCGTAGGGGCGATTCAGCACTTTCGCTTTCAGCGAAAGCCACACCTTCGGTGTGTCCGATAAATCTTTCGGTGCAATTTATTAATCGCCCGCTTTTCACAATACACAGTCAAATTCAATTTAACGAACACCCTGCCATACAAGACTATCGTAGGGGCGATTATTAATCGCCCGAAATCTTCCGGTGCAATTCATCAATCGCCCGTTTTTCCGTAAATTCCAATTTGTAAATGAATGCAGAGTCGGTAATCAACTCCTCACTCCTAACTCCTAACTCCTCACTCTGTCAAGTTCCAATTTTTTGTTATTTTTGATAAAAACAATCAGCGTGCCCTGCTGACACGCTGATACACTTTTAATTATTCTTTTTTATGATTCTACACACTGCCAT
>CAZGIC010000044.1:0-17390 GCA_964526435.1 uncultured Lachnospiraceae bacterium
AGGAGAAGGCAAGAATTACTCTTGTTTCTGCTACAAGTATTGTTGAGGGCGGTGCACATGATGTTGTGCTTAAGGATCAGAGTGCAGTGTCTGTGAAGTAATAAAATAATGAGATTAAAATAGTGTCATATATGAAAAGGCAGGTACAAATAGTTGAGTTGTACCTGCCTTTTTGAATGATTTTTTATGGGTTCTTTGTCAACTAGCGTGGTTTATAAAACCCTCAGTCAGCCTTCGGCTGTCTGATAAATCTTTCGGTTTAAGCCTTAAAAGGGAGACAAGAACCAATCCACAGTATCAAATATATTATGGCATAAATCCATGAATTTAAGAGTTAAATATAATAACTATATAATATGAGGAAATGCATATTACTTGAGAAATGACGTGTTAAAATCTTAGATATGAAATTGTTGTACATTGTGGTGAAATAATCAAAAAACCTTGAAAAGTATCATATTATGTGCTAATATATTAACATAATATAAAATTTTAGTGCAATGGAGGAATGTTTTATGGCAATGATTAAATGTCCGGAATGTGGTAAAGATGTTTCAGATAAGGCAAAAAGTTGTCCTAATTGTGGCTGCCCAATTGAATCCCTCATGCCAAGTGGAGTAGTTAAAATTAAGTTTTCTGCCTTGAATCTTGCATCAGGTTTAAATGGAAATCAAAAAGTTTCCTTATCTTCTAACTATAAGATCCTTTGGGAGGGAAATGCTGGTGAAGTAGCAGAATTGTTTTTTGAAGGACCAACGAATGTAACAATTAAATACCATTTAAATTTAATGCATTTTGGTGGAGAGTGCTCTGGCATTATAGATCCACAAAAAAGTAAAAAATATAATGTTTCAGTTCGTACAGGTATACTTTCAACAAAATTAGTTTTACAGCCTGTTGATATTTTAGATGCGGATTAAGATTTATTGCTTTGAGTATAGCAATAGTGTATATTTCTCTCTTTAAGTACTTATAATTCCTATAAAAGTAGTAATTTTAAATTATTGGTTTAGAAATTGTAAATCTCCCTTATATGTAAAAGATTTTTTAAAGGTCGATAACATATAAGGGAGATTTTTTATTTGCTGTTTTTGTTTATAGTGTATATAAGTCCTGTTACCATGAGTATAAAAGCTATAAATCCGCCTATACTGCCAATGGAAAAGGAGTCGGAAATATTAATAAATGAGCCGAGGGTTCCGGAGCCTAAAGGTATTATGGCAAGAAGAGCAAGGACAATGCCTACGAGACCTTCACCGGCTATCATACCCGAAGAGTAGAGTACACCTGTTTTGCTGTCAATTTTTTTACTGTCTGACCAGAGGCGGACAAGACCTCCTGACATAATGCCCATACTTAAATGTATGGGAAGATAAATACCGATACAAAAAGGAAGAACGGGGATACCTATTATTTCAATAATTACGGCTATAAAGGCACCTATAAATACAAGGGTCCATGGCAGTGAACCGCCCATTACTCCCTCTACAACAAGCTTCATAAGTGTTGCCTGGGGTGCGGGAAGTTCTGAAGAACCGTAACCCCATGCCTTATTTAAAAGAAAAAGTATTGCTCCTATAAAAAGTGATGAAACGGCAACGCCTATAAATTCACCTATCTGCTGTTTATAGGGTGTTGCTCCAAGTATATAGCCTGTTTTCAAATCCTGGGAAGTATCACCTGCAACGGCAACAACAATACAAATTACAGAACCTATTGCTATTGCCCCTATCATACCGCTTCTTGCATCGTAACCGCTTGCCTTTAATATAAAGGCTGAAATGAGAAGAGTTGCAATTGTCATACCTGATACAGGATTGTTTGAACTGCCTACAAGTCCTACAAGTCTTGAGGACACAGTGGCAAAGAAAAATCCAAAAAGTGCTATAATGAGAGCACCAACAAGGGTAACCGGTATAAAGGGGACAAGCCATATTACAAATATGAGGAGGGCTATAAGAAACAGAATATATTTAAAAGGAATATCTTTTTTTGACTCTTCTGTTGTATTATTTAAACCTTTAAAGGCTTTTGAGAATGTTGTTAGAATTAAGGGCAGAGATTTAACAAGGCTTATTATGCCTCCTGCTGCAACAGCTCCTGCACCTATATATCTTATATAGCTGCTCCATATGCTGTGAGAATCCATACCGTTTAAGGTATCACTGCCCATAAAATAAAGAAGGGGCATAAGTACAAGCCATGATAATATACCGCCACCAAGCATATATGCTGAAATTTTAGGACCGCATATATAGCCTACACCTGTTAAAGCAGGGAGAATATCAATGCCTATGCCGCTGCCTTTAAAACTCTTAGGTTCATAGTGGAGCTGTGAGGGGAAAAGTCCTGTACCGTCTGTAATTATTTTATAAATTCCTGCAAATGAAAGACCTTTAAATACAGTTGAGGCAGATGATCCCTTTTCTTCCCCTGCCGTTAAAACTTCGGCACAGGCAGTGCCTTCGGGATAGGGAAGATTTTCCGCAGGGTTTGATATAAGTACACTTCTTAAGGGTATCATAAATGCTACTCCAAGCATTCCGCCGCAAAGGGATATAAGACATATTTCAATTAAGGAAGGGGGATCTGTACCCCATTCAGATGACCACATAAAAAGGGCGGGAAGTGTGAATATAGCTCCCGACGCAATGGATTCTCCTGCGGAACCTATGGTTTGTACCATATTGTTTTCAAGGATTGAATTCCTTTTTAACATAAGTCTTATTATACCCATTGATAAAACTGCTGCGGGAATGGAGGCGGAAACTGTCATACCTACACGCAACCCCAGATAGGCATTGGCTCCGCCGAAGGCTATGGCAAGGAGAATGCCTGTAATTACTGATGTATAAGTTAGTTCCTGCTTGTTTTTCATTGCACATTTACCTTTCTTTTATTTTTGTGTTTATAAGAATTTACGGGGACTTATAGCTGTCCCTTTAATGGTAAGACCTATTCTGTCATATCTTTTATGCTATTTTTAAATGCAAAAGTTTTGAATTATTTTACAGATTAATTTAACTATGAGAGTATCTTAATTCAAGGGCTTTAATGGTATTTTGTCCATTTTTAATAAAAAAATACAAAAAATTTGTTGCTATATTATTTGATTTGGGTTAAAATAAATTTGTGTGTTATTAAAACGGTATAGAGGAAAGGAAACTATTATGCTGGTGGAATTGATAGTTCCTTGCTATAATGAGTCCGCAGTTTTGAAAATGTTTTACGATGAGAGCTGCAGAGTCATAAATGCTATTGAAGATTATGATTTTAATTTCATATTTGTAGATGATGGCAGCAAGGATGATACTTTGTTGATAATGAAAGAACTTGCTAAAGAAGATGAAAGGGTAAAATATATTTCATTTTCAAGAAATTTTGGCAAAGAGTCTGCAATGTATGCAGGACTTAAAAATTCAAGGGGAGATTATGCCGTTGTTATGGATGCGGATCTTCAGCACCCTCCGGCACTTATACCCGATATGCTTAAGGCAATGGAAGAAGGTTATGACTGCTGTGCAACAAACAGAGCAACGAGAGACGGAGATCCATTTCTCAGAACTTTTTTTACAAGGGGATTCTATAGATTTATAAATAAGATTTCAGATGTGGATATGCCCGACGGTGCCGGGGATTTCAGAATGATGAACAGAAAAATGATAGATGCAGTTGTAGCTATGAGTGAAGTTCAGAGATTCAGTAAGGGTATTTTCAGCTGGGTTGGCTTTGATACAAAATGGATTGATTTTGAAGATGTGGAAAGGGCTGCAGGTGAAACAAAATGGAGCTTTTGGGGACTTTTTAAATATGCAATGGAAGGTATTACTGCCTTTTCAACAGTTCCGCTTAAAATAGCTATATATTTTGGCTCAATTGTTTCATTTTCTTCATTTATATATTTAATTTATATTATTATAAAGACAATCGTTCATGGCAGAGATTTTCCAGGGTATGCTTCAATTATTGCAATACTTCTGTTTCTGGGAGGCTGTATAATTTTATGCTGTGGTATACTTGGTGAATATGTTGCTAAAATATATGTTGAGGTAAAAAATAGACCTGTGTATATTATAGGCAAGACTAATATAGAAAAACCTGTCAATGACTATGGAAGGGGCGAAAAAAATGATTGAAACATTTTTTAATGCCGTTGTAAACAGAGAAACCATAAGTTATTTAATATTTGGCGTGCTTACAACTGTTGTAAGCATAGTTTCATATGAGGTGGTTAAAAGGCTCCTGGCAAGGGGAAAAGAGCCTGCCCCTTTAATAATAAATATTTCTACTGTTGCAAGCTGGATACTGGCTGTTGCCTTTGCCTTTGTTACAAACAAGCTTTTTGTGTTCCAGTCAATGTCAATGGATACAGGGGTGCTTTTTAAGGAAATAATTTCCTTTGTGGGAGCAAGGCTTTTATCACTGGGATTTGAAGTTGTGTGGATGAATGTTACGACAGTTGTTCTGAAATGGAACGACAGTTTCTGTAAAATTGCCGCACAATTTGTAATTGTGGTTTTAAACTACATTTTCAGTAAATTATTTATATTTAAGTAAGGAGAATTTGTAATGGAAATTAAGAAAGAAAACTGGTTTTATTCTAACAGATTTGTTATCGGGGCTTTCTTTTGTACAGCTATTATAATGTGTATCACATACATATTAAGGCATGTATATCCTTTTGGAGATCAGATTGTTTTAAAGGTTGACCTTTATCATCAGTATGCACCTTTCCATGAGGAACTCCGAAGCCGTATATTAAACGGTCAAAGTCTTTTATACAGCTGGGAAGGCGGTCTGGGAAAAGAGTTTGTAACTCAGATGGCATACTATACGGCATCACCTATAAGTTTTTTAATACTGCTTTTTCCTCAGAAATTTCTGCCTGAGGCTCTGGCGTTTTTTATACTTATAAAGACATGTTTCAGCGGAGCATTCTTTTCTTATTATATTAAAGAACATTTTAAAAGAAATGATTTGTCTGTTCTTATTTTCGGTCTGCTTTATGCCTTTACATCATTTATGACAGGGTACTACTGGAATGTAATGTGGCTTGATTCAGTTGCACTTTTTCCTATTGTTGCTCTCGGAGTTGAAAGGCTTATACATGAAAATAAGCATGTGCTTTATTATATTTTTCTGACACTTACAATGATTGTGAACTTCTATATGGCTGTTCTTGTGTGTATATTTACGGCAGCATATTTCATTGTAGTGCTTTTTGCAAATTATGAGTGGAAGAATAATAAAAAAGTTATGATTGCAAGAATGATCAAGTTTGCAATTGTGTCAGTTATTTCCGCTCTTACAGCTATGTTTATTCTGGCACCTGTTGCTATTGCTTTGGGTCAGACTGCAACAAGTGATACAAGTTTTCCAAGTTTTGAAATTTATGAAAATATTTATCAGCTTATTACAAACCACTTTATAGGTGCAAGACCTGTTGTACTTGCAAGAAATGAGGACCTTCCCAATGTTTACAGCGGTGTAATAACAATGATGCTTATACCTCTCTATTTCTTTAATAAAAAGATAAACAAGAGAGAAAAATGGTTAATGGCAGCACTTCTTATATTTATGCTCCTTTGTGCTTGTATAAAGCCTCTGGACTTTATAATACATGGCTTCCATTTTCCGTCAAACCTGCCTCACAGATATACATTTATTTACAGCTTTATTATGCTTTATATTGCTTATAAGGGGCTTATTAATATTAAAACTTGTAAGTTTGAATTTGTAATATTTGCGGCAATATTGTATGTTATAGTTATATTGGTTACTGAGTATGTAATGGTTCCGTCAATTTCAGATATTGACAGAGTTTTTACAAACAGTGATGTAATAATAAATATTGCTGCAATGGCTGTGTATGCTGTGATTATTTATGCCTATTCAAAGGCTAAGCCTGATATTATAGGCGGACTTCTTGGAATAATATTTGTGTGTGTATTTGCCGAGTGTATGTTTTCAAGCTATGAAGGTCTTGACAGAACTACATCAAGAGAGGCATATGTAAAGTATATTGACGGCACAACAGAAGCTGTTGAATATATGAATGAAAAGGAAAATAATGAGTTCTACCGTACAGAGTTCAGAAGATTTACTACAATTAATGATGCTGCTCTCTATCACTACAACGGATTTTCACAGTTTTCATCTCTTGCTCCGGGTGGTATATCCGAATTTATAGGAAATCTGGGTATTGCATCAACGGGTAACAGTTACAGATACTATGATCCTACACCTCTTATTGATGCTATGTTTGACATTAAATATGTTATGAATAAAGACGGTGAAATGAATAAGGACAGATATGTGTTTGAAGCACAGTTTGATAATATATGGGTATACAGAAATGACAGAGCACTGCCTTTGGGATTTATGGTAAGCTCCGATATAAAGGACTGGCAGACAGAGGATTCAATGCCTTTTGATGTGCAGAATGACTTTATAAAGAAGAGTACCGGAATTGACAAGGATATGTTTACTCAAATTGAAGCTGACAGCATTACAAAGACATATATGGAAGTTACAGAGGAAATTGATGCAAACAGCTTTAAATACAGACTTACAGACCCTGCAAATCTTTCTCTTGATCCTACTGTAACAGCTACATTTACTTCTGATAAGGATCAGTATGTATATGTTTATGTAGATGCGGGAAATACAAAGAGAGTTAAGTACAAGACAGATACTGCAAATGAAGACAGAGAACTTTCAGCAGGTAACAGTTTGTTTGATATAGGTTATGTAAGTGAAGGGGAAACAATTACAGTAAGTTTTTCACTTACAAATATAGGTGAGTTTGAAAAGACTTACAGAGAAACAGGTACTGTTAAAATATATGCTGTAGGTTATGATGACTCTGTGTTCCAGGAAGCTTTTGATATTCTTAATGAAAATACCTACAATATTACAAGCTTTGAGGATACACGTATTGAAGGTACAATAAATGCAAGTGAAGACGGTGTAATGTTTACATCTATTCCTTATGTTGACGGATGGCAGGTAACAGTAGACGGTCAGGCTGTTGACAAGGTTTCAATCGGAAACGACGGTGTCATAGGTGTTGATATTACTGCCGGTGAACACACGGTTGTATTCCAGTTTAGATCTAAGGGTCTTGTTCCGGCTGTTGTGATTTCTATTATAGGTATTATACTTGCTGTACTCTATACACTTATAGATAACAAAATTAAGAAAAAACATGAAGCTGAACTTGCGGCTGCAGCGACTTTAGAGGCAGAAATAAGTGAAAATGTTCCGCCAAAAAACAATAAGAGCAGTAACCAGAAAAAGAATAAAAAGAAGAAATAAGAAATTCTTATTCTGAACAGGCTTCAGTATCAGAAAACAGGCAATCGGAGAAATCTCCGGTTGCTTTGTTTTGTGTGAACCGAAAGATGAAATTTGTATGGTGAAGCAGATTTTTTAATAAGAGAAAAGAGGATGAAATAATGATAAAGGATCTGACAGAGGGCAATCCCTCAAAGGTGTTGATAAACTTTTCTCTGCCTATGTTTGTAAGTGCTGTTTTTCAGCAGCTTTACAATATGGCAGACAGTATAATTGCAGGAAGATTTGCAGGTGAAGATGCATTGGCGGCAGTTGGGGCTTCATATCCTGTAACAATGATATTTATGGCAATTGCTATGGGGTGTAATATAGGATGCAGTGTAGTTATATCACAGTTCTTTGGTGCAAAGGATTATGACAAGGTAAAAACTGCTGTGTCAACTACAATAATAGCAAGTTTTGTTCTCTCTGTGGTGCTGACAATTGTGGGACTTTTAACAAGTACATTTATAATGAGGGCTATAAATACACCGGAAAATATTTTTGCAGACAGCAAACTGTATTTTGACGTTTACATAGGCGGATTTATATTTTTGTTTTTATACAATGTTGCAAATGGTGTGTTTAATTCTCTTGGAGATTCAAAGACGCCTTTGTATTTCCTTATAGGTTCATCTCTGGGAAATATTGTCCTTGACCTGATTTTTGTGGCAGTGTTTCAATGGGGTGTTGCAGGTGTTGCATGGGCAACATTTATTGCTCAGGGTATTGCCTGTATTCTTGCAGTTACAAGTCTTATTAAAAGGATAAGAAGACTTGAAACAAAAATGAAACCGGTGTATTTTTCATCAATGATGCTTGGCAAGGTAACTGTTATTGCTATACCAAGTATATTACAGCAAAGCTTTATATCAATAGGAAATATGTTTATACAAGGCTGTGTAAATTCATTTGGTTCATCGGTTATAGCAGGATATTCTGCCGGTGTGAAACTTAATACCTTTGCTCTTACATGTTATACGACTATAGGAAATGCTATGTCAAACTTTACTGCTCAGAATATGGGGGCAGGCAAGATAGACAGAGTTAAGAAAGGACTTAAAACAGGTATATTGTTTAATTATGCCATAATAATACCTATACTTATTGGGTTTATAGTATTTGGAAAACAGATGATTGGACTTTTTATGACAAGCGAAAGTACAGACGCTATTAACTGCGGTGCATTGTTTTTAAAGATAATTTCACCTTTCTATTTTGCAGTTTCAGCAAAAATGTTAGTTGACGGTCTTTTGAGAGGTTCGGGAGCAATGCTTGCTTTTACAATAAGTACTTTTATAGACCTTATTTTAAGAGTTATACTTGCCTATACCTTTGCAGGAATTATGGGCAGTGAAACGGGAATATGGTTAAGCTGGCCTTTTGGCTGGGTAATTGCTACCTGTATTTCTTTTGCATTCTTCTTTAAAGGTGACTGGAGAAAGAAAAAGATGTATTAATTAAAAGAAATAAAAATTTTGAGAAATCAAATTCAAAAGGACTGCTGTAAAACAAAGAGGCATAATTTGTTTTGCGGCAGTCCTTTATTTTTCAGAAAAAGGGGAAGCTGTTTTATTTATTTTTTGCCTGTTCAAGGGCATTGTCTATGGCATTAAGGAGTATTGTACCTGTGACCTCATAGTCCTTGTCAAGTTCAATATTTGTGCTTTGAAGTGCTATGACCTGCTGTGAAATTTCATCAATGCAGTTTGAAAAAGTGGGATAAAATACCTCCTGAGTTTCGTTTAACTGTTCAAGAGAGATGTTTTCAATTTCGTTTTTACTGACTGTTACAGACAGCTCGACGGGTTTTCCGTAAAGTATTATTTCCGAGTTGTATGTACCCTCATTGTAAGCACTTTTGCTGCTTCCGCTGAAGAAGGCTATTATTGCGGCAATTATTATAATACCCAATATAGCAAAAACTGCCGTTTTGATTACGTCTTTAAGTTTGACGACAAAAATTTTTGATGCCATTTTTTTCACCTGCCTTATGATATAATTATATTAGTATTTTGGGAAATTTATGATATAATCTAGTTAAGATTGTTTACAAGGAGAATAAAAATGAGTTTAAGATATATTATGGGTAAGCCCGATACAGGCAAAACTACCCTCTGTATTGATGAAATTGCTAAATGTGACAATATGAAGGAAAGGCTTTTTTACATAGTTCCTGAACAGTTTACACTGGAGAGTGAAAAGAACCTTATAGATAAAAAAGGTTCCCTTATAAATATTAATGTGCTTGGATTCAGACACTTTGCTTATTATCTTATTTCAAAAATGGGAACTTCGGGCAGAGCTATGCTTGATGATGTGGGCAGGGCTATGCTTATAAGGAAGGTTGTGTCTGAGCTTAAGGACAAGCTTGGGTTTTACAAAAACTCCGCAGACAGGCAGGGATTTATTGACAATATTGATATGACAATAACTGAACTTATGCAGTACAGCATTACTGTTGAAAAAATCGGAGAAACTGCCGAAAATATGAAGGAAGGAAATCTTAAAAACAAGCTTGAGGATATAAAGCTTATATTTGAAAAGTACAGGGAATATATGAATAAAGAATATATTGCAGGTGACGGAGCTCTTGAACTGCTGGCTGAATATATTCCTTATTCAATAGTTAAGGGCAGTGAAGTATGGATAGACGGATTTAAAAGCTTTACTCCCCAGGAAAATAAGGTAATAGAGCAGCTTTTAAAATACTGCAAAAGGGTGAATATAACTTTTACAATCAATTCTCCCATTACACGGTACAGCAGTATAGCAAGTTTTGATGAGCAGTACGAAGTGAAAAGGGCTGTAACAAAAATTACAAATATTGCAATGGATAACGGTGTTGAGATAGAGCCTGTTGTTTTTCTCGACAAGACTTACAGAAAATCCTGCAATGAAATAGAATTTATAAAAAACAATTACTTCAAATATAAATTTGTGCCTTATAAAGATGAGGTTAAAAATGTTGCCGTTTACAGGGCATCAAATATGTATGATGAAATATATAAAATATGCAGTGAAATAAAAAAACTTGTACAGTACAAAGGTTACAGGTACAAGGATATTGCACTTATTGCAGGTAATGAGTGCTATGAAAAGCCATTGTCAATTGCTTTGAAAAAATATGAAATACCTAATTTCCTTGACGGCAGAAGAGAAGTGTCAAGCCACCCTCTCATAACATTTATAATGGGGGCTGTTGATATAATTGCCTACGGCTGGAGTAATGATGCTGTGTTTAAGATGCTTAAGACGGGATATACGGATATAGATTTTGAACGTATTTACAGTCTTGAAAACTACGTACAGGCTAACGGCATTGATAAGTATAAATGGAACAGGGAGTGGAAATACGGATTTAAGGAAGAGGGACAGGAGTCTGACAAGCCTGACAAGAAATATATTAACGAAACAAAGAATATGATTTTTGAACTTATGGTTCCGTTAAATGAAAATTTTACAACTGGCAAAAAGGGAAATATAAGAGAAATCACCGAAAAGCTTTTTGATATTCTTGAAAGTATAAATATCAGGGAAAAACTGGAAAAGGAGATTAATGAGGCACAGTACAGGGGAGATAGTGCAAAGACTGCTTTTTATGAGCAAATATGGAAAACAGTTATTGATGTGTTTGATAAATTGGTAAGCATTTTAGGCAATGAGAAGGTTACAATGAGAGAGTATTCCAAAATAATTGGTACAGGCTTTGGAAAAGCTACTGTGGGAATTGCACCTACTGTTCAGGACTGCATATTAGTGGGGGATATGGAAAGAACAAGACTGCCGGATATAAAGGCTATGTTTATATTAGGTGCCAATGAAGGAAATATACCGGTCAAAATAAGTGAAAGAGGTGTATTTACCGATGATGAAAGGCTTGTAATGGAAGAGAATAATATGGAGCTTGCTCCTGGAGTTGTGCAGATGACAAATAACGGAAGGCTTGGAATTTATTTAAACATTATAAAGCCTGAGGAATACCTTGCTGTAAGCTATCCTGCAGGAAGTATAAGGGGAGAAAGTCTGAAACCGTCAAGCCTTGTGACAAGAATTGAGAGTATGTTTACAGAACTTGTTGAAATAAACATTGATAAAAAAGAATTTGAGCCTGAAACTGTTCTGACAGGAAAAAGTGCTGCCTTTGACAGGCTTATTGAGGCTGTTTCAGCTAATGATGAATCTGATTTCATAAAAGATCTGTACAGTTATTACAGCAATGACGTGGAATATGGTAAAAAACTTAAATCAATAAGATACGGACTTTTAAGCCAGATACCTAAAAAATATATAACGGACAGGCTTTTGCCTGAAATATGGGAGCAGGTTTTAAACAGGGCGAGCGTTTCAAAACTTGAAAAGTTTACAAGCTGTCCTTTTAAATTTTATATGGAATATATTTTAAGGGCAAAGGAAAAGGAAGTTTATGCTTTAAGAAACAATGATATAGGTACACTTGCACACAGGATTATGGAAGCCTTTTCTAAATACATAAATGACGGAGGCATTTCATGGGAAAATACAGACAAAGAGTATACAGACGCCTTTGTTGACAGTCATATAGGCGATTTTATAAGAGAAATGAATACAGACATTTTTGAAAGCAACAGAAATGCCGCAATACTTGAAAAAATAAAGGAAGCGTCAAAATATGCTCTGTGGGCAAATGTTGAACAGGTAAAGGCAAGCAGATTTAAACCTGAAAATTTTGAAATAAGCTTTGGAAGATATAATTCTGCCATTCCTGCAATTGAAATAGAAATTGATGAGGGAAGAATATTAAAGCTTAACGGGGTTATAGACAGAGTTGATAAAATGATGAATGAAAAGGGCTCTGTTTATGTAAAGATAGTTGATTACAAGAGTTCAAATAAAAAGCTGGATATAAATAAGATATATAAAGGACTTCAGCTTCAGCTTGTGCTTTATATGAATAGCCTTGTATCTCAGGGGAAAGCAAAGGCAGGAGGTATGTTTTATTTTGAAGTAAATGAGCCTAAGCTTATTGAAGAGGAAAAGATAAATTTGTCTGCTGAAGATTCCATGCTTAAAAGGCTTGCACTTAACGGTATGTATGATGAAAGCATCGAAAAAGAACTGGACTCTGCATATTATGAAGGAACTAAAGGAAGAAACAAGGAAATTGTTAAAATACTCAGAGATATTTCAGAAAAGGAAAGTGAAAAGCTTACTGCCGATAAAATGAATGAGCTCCTTAAGTTTTCAAGAGAGATTGTTAAGGATATAGGCAGTGAAATGGCTAAGGGAAATATTGAAATAAGCCCTTATAAGTACGGCAGTGAAGAGGACTCCTGTAAGTTCTGCCCTTATGGAAGAGTGTGTGACTTTGAAAACGGAGATAAAAGCAAATTAAGAAATATAATAAAAAATGACGATGCGGCATGGGAGGAAATACACAGGAGAGTTTCAGAAGAACATATTAATTCAGATGATGAATAACTGAAATGAAATTTTTTTGTAAGCAGTATTTTATTAGCTGTTTCAGGTTGATAAAAACAAAATAAAATAGTATAATAAAACACAAGAATTAATATTGATAATTATATACAAAAGGGTAACAGATATAATTATAAATTCTGTTGTATTATTAGGGTACTAAATTGAGGTGTAATATATGGAAAATTATTTTGTTGTAGGGAATATAGTAAATACTCAGGGAATTAAAGGCGAGGTAAGATTGATGCCGTCTGTTGATGACGTTGAAAGATTTAAGCTCCTTGACCGTATTTTTGTTGACAGAAAGGGAAGCATCACTGAATATGAAATTGAAAATGTAAGATTTCATAAACAGTTTGTGCTCTTAAAGCTTAAGGGAATTGATGATATGACAAGTGCAGAAAGGTTAAAGGGTACTGTTGCAAAGATAACAGAAGATATGGCTTTGCCCTGTGACGAGGACGAGTATTATATAAGGGATCTGTATGATATGGAGGTTGTAACAGATGAGGGCGAAAAGCTTGGAGTTATAAGTGACGTTATTTTTACGGGGGCAAATGACGTGTATGCCGTAAAGTCTGATGATGGAAAGGAAATACTCTTACCTGCCATTAAGGACTGTATTTTAAATGTTGATGTTGAAAACAATATTATGACTGTTAAGCTTTTGGAGGGCTTAAGATAATGAAGTTTTATGTTTTGACTCTTTTTCCTGATATGATCAGAGAGGGACTTGGACATTCCATTATAAAAAGGGCACAGGATGAGGGGATAATAAGTATTGAAACTATTGATATAAGGGATTTTGCCAAAAACAAACACAGACATGTTGACGACTATCCCTATGGCGGCGGTGCCGGAATGGTTATGCAGGCACAGCCTATTTATGACGCCTATATGAGCATTAAGCCGAAACTTAGTCAAAACTGCCCTGTTATATATATGACTCCTCAGGGAAAAACATTTAAGCAGGAGAAGGCAAGAAGCCTTTCAGAGCTTGAGGATATGGTTATTTTGTGCGGACACTATGAAGGTGTTGACGAAAGAGTAATTGAGGAAATTGTTACTGATGAAATTTCAATAGGGGATTTTGTGCTGACAGGGGGAGAACTTGCGGCTATGACAGTTATTGACGCTGTGGCAAGGCTTATACCAGGTGTTTTAAACAAGGAGGAAAGCTTTATGGACGAAAGCTTTTCCGAAAATCTGCTGGAATATCCCCAGTATACAAGACCGCCTGAATTTATGGGAAGAAAGGTGCCTGAAATACTTTTAAGCGGTCATCATAAAAATATTGAAAAGTGGAGAAGGGAACAGGCTCTTGAAAGGACTAAGAGGAAAAGACCTGATCTGCTTAAAAATGAGCAGTGAGGATTGTTTTTAAATTCATTGCATTACATAGAGATGTTGGACTGAGGACACCGTGTTTCGGATATTTCTTCTGATTTAATGAAGGAAGGTTAATAATATCAGCAACATTTAAGAGGTACTATTTTATTCTGTAGAAAATAATGGCAGTGATCAAAACTGTTCAGATTGGAGAATGAAAATGAAATTGGCAATAATCGGAGGCGGAGCATCAGGTATGGCGGCGGCTATTGAGGCGGCATATACTGATCCCGAAGCAGAAATTATTATACTTGAAAGACTTGACAGAGTCGGTAAAAAAATACTTGCAACAGGCAACGGCAGATGTAATTATACCAATATAAATGCAGGCATAGACAATTATTACGGCAGGAACAGGGGATTTGTTTCATATGCTTTAGATGAGTTTACTGTTGAAAATACGGTAAACTTTTTTAACCGTCTGGGAGTTTTTCCTAAAGAGGAAAAGGAGGGCAAGCTTTATCCTTTTTCAGAACAGGCTTCTGCTGTATCAGACGCATTAAGAAATGAATTGTCAAGGCTTGGAATTGAAATAATGACAGGTTTTTATGTTACGGATATTAAAAGGAACAAATGGAAGTTTAAAATAGAGGCTGAGGACGGAAGAAGTGTAAATGCTGATAAGGTAATTGCCGCAGGGGGCGGATGTGCTTCTCCGGCTCTTGGTTCTGACGGCTCTGCCTTTGATTTGCTTAAAAAACTTGGTCATACAATAACAAATACAGCACCGGCTCTTGTACAGCTTAAGACGGATCCTAAAGAAGTCAAAAGTTTGCAGGGGATAAAGTTTACGGGAAAAGTCAGCCTTATATACAGGGATAATATTATAAGTGAAGAGTATGGAGAAGTGCTTTTTACTGATTACGGCATTTCAGGACCGCCAGTTTTTCAGCTTTCTGTAAAGGCGGCTTTTAAAAAGGATTTAAAGGTATTTCTTGATTTTATGCCTGAATACTCACCAAAAGAAGTTTATGACATACTGGAGAACAGGAAAGAATGTCTGGGTCATTTGACTATGGAAAATTATTTTACAGGACTTCTTAATAAGAGGGTAGGAAATCTTGTTGCAAAGAAAGCAGGAATTGAAAAGCTTTCTTTTAAAGTAAGTGATCTTAACAGACAGCTTTTATGGGCTATGGCATCACTTATAAAGAATTATCAGCTTGAGATCACAGGAACAAAGGGATTCCAGAATGCACAGGTAACTGCAGGAGGTGCCCTTACCGATGAATTTGACGGCAGGACAATGGAGTCAAGAATTGTTGAGGGACTGTATGGCTGCGGTGAAGTCCTTGATATATACGGTGACTGCGGAGGATACAATCTCCAGTGGGCATGGAGCAGCGGAAGGCTTGCAGGACGGTCGGCAGCAGCGAAGGAGTAGTTTATGCTTAAGATATCTAATATTAAAATCTCTGTAAGAGAAAAAATAACTGATGAACTTATTATAAATAAAGTAAAAAAAATACTCAGATGTCATAATGTAAAATATGCTGAAATAGTTAAAAAGTCTGTTGACGCAAGGGATAAAAGCAATGTTTTTTACAATTTATCAGTTGAAGTAAATATCGAAAATGAGGAAAAATATTTAAATATAAAAAATGTTTCAAAGGCTAAAAGGACAGAATACTTTATTCCAAAAGCAGGGAGTTTTGAAAAAAGTCCTGTTATAATAGGATTTGGACCGGCAGGTATGCTTGCAGGACTTACTCTTGCAAGGGCAGGGGTGAGACCTGTTATATTTGAGAGAGGCTATGCTGTTGAGGAAAGACAGAAGGCAATAAAGGGCTTTTGGGAACTCAGAAAGCTTGATATAAAGTCAAATGTACAGTTTGGTGAAGGCGGAGCAGGAACCTTTTCTGACGGCAAGCTTACAACAGGTATAAAAGATGTAAGATGCAGATATGTGTTAGAGGAATTTGTTAAATTCGGTGCTCCAAAAGAAATACTTTATGAGGCTAAACCCCACATAGGAACAGATAAGCTTGTGAATGTTGTAAGAAATATAAGAGAAGAAATTATTTCTCTCGGAGGAGAAATACATTTTGACAGCAGGGTAAGTGACATTGTTATTGAAAATGGCAAAGTAAAGGCTGTTGTTGTAAATGACAGAGAGTATGATTGTGACAATGTAATTATGGCAATAGGACATTCTGCAAGAGATACATTTGAAATGCTCTGTAAAAAAGGTGTGGATATGATACAGAAGCCTTTTGCCATGGGTGTCAGAATTGAGCACAGTCAGGAAATGATAAACAAGGCACAGTATGGTGAATTTGCAAAGTATCTGCCTGCGGCAGATTACAAACTTGTGGCACATCTGCCTAACGGAAGAAGTGCTTATACATTTTGTATGTGCCCGGGAGGTGTAGTTGTGGGAGCCGGATCTGAAAGTGAAAGTGTTGTTACAAACGGTATGAGTTACTACAAAAGAGATGGGGAAAATGCAAATTCAGCACTTCTTATAGGTATAAATACAGAGGATTTCGGCTCCGATTATGTACTTGCAGGTGTGGATATGCAGAGAAAACTTGAAAAGAAGGCATATATTGCAGGGGGAAGTAATTACAATGCTCCTGTTCAAAAGGTCGGGGATTTTTTAAATAAAAAGGCGTCTGTAATGGCAGGAAGTGTGGTTCCAAGCTATAAGCCGGGTGTGACATATACTGATGTAAGGAATGTTTTTCCTGAATTTATGAATGAGTCTTTTGAGCTTGCTTTAATGGAAATGGATAAAAAAATAAAAGGCTTTGCCTGTGATGACGCCATAATGACAGCTGTGGAAAGCAGGTCTTCATCTCCTGTGAGAATAACAAGAGGTGAAAGTTTTATGTCAACAAATGTTGAAGGTCTTTATCCCTGCGGTGAGGGCTGCGGTTATGCAGGGGGGATAATGTCAGCGGCTGTTGACGGGGTTAAGTGTGCTGAGGCTGTGTTGGGAAAGGTGAATTGATTTTATTTTAACAGTGATTGAATTTTTATTTATGCTGTTATTCATACGAAAAAATTTGTTGTTTTTTATAAGACAATCTTTGAATATTCAGAGATTGTCTTTTTTTTGGTTCTTTGTTAACTATGGTGGCATATAAAGGTTCTTTGCCAATTGGTGTGGTATTATATATCGGTAGATTAATTTTGAGAGGTAATGCCTCTCTTTTTAGGAGGGTAGATATTGATTTACGGATATGCAAGGGTTTCCACAAAGGAAC
>CAZGIC010000045.1:0-4440 GCA_964526435.1 uncultured Lachnospiraceae bacterium
ATTTTTAATACTTTAATTGACAGAATTGCTGAAGTGTGGTATATTATTTTCATAGGGCAGAGATAAAAGCTCTGCCGATTTTATTTTTTTCGGCAAAAGAAAGGATGGGTTTTAATGAAAAAATTAATAAGTGTTTTACTTGCAATGTCTATGGGTTTTGCTATGGCTGGCTGCGGAAGCAGTGATGCAGGTACTGATACAGATGAAACAGTTGCTGTAAGCGAAACAGATGCAGAAAGCACATCTCAGGATAAAATTATAATTGGTCTTGATGATGAGTTCCCTCCTATGGGCTTCAGAGATGAAAACAATGAGCTTGTAGGATTTGATATTGACCTTGCAAATGCAGCTGCAGAAAAAATGGGTGTTGAAGTTGAATTTCAGCCTATTGACTGGGACAGCAAGGAACTGGAACTTAATTCAGGAAAAATTGACCTTATATGGAACGGTTTTTCTATAACAGATGAAAGACTGGAAACTATGGAATTTACTGATCCGTATCTTGCTAACAGAATGATCATAGTTGTTCCTGAGGGTTCAGATATTCAGACAAAGGCAGATCTTGCAGGAAAGAATGTAGGTGTGCAGGATGGTTCAGCGGCTGTAGATGCTGTTGAGGCTGATGAAATATATACACAGTTTGCTTCTTTGCCTACATATGATACAAATATATTAGCTCTTGCTGATCTTGAAGTGGGCAGAGTTGACGCTGTTGTTATTGATGAAATTGTAGCAAGATATTATCTTGAACAGAATCCTGACAAGAACTTTGTAATTCTCGATGAGGATTTTGGCTCTGAATATTACGGTATAGCTGCAAAGAAAGGCAATACTGAATTAATAGATAATCTTCAGAATGCTCTTGATGAATTATATGCAGATGGTACTTCTGCTGAAATTTCTGAAAAGTGGTTTGGTGAAGATATTGTTGTAAATAATAATTAATGTGATATTAAATGGGGCTGTGCCACACAGCCCCATTTTTTGTAATAATTAAGGAGTGGAACAATGGACTTAATATCCTGGATAAGACAAATGTTTGAGGGTTGTGGTCTTACTATTGCTTTGTTTATGGTAACAATAGTTTTCTCAATACCTTTAGGGCTTGTTTTGACATTTTTATATACAGGCAAAAATAGAGTTATAAATAAAATAGTTGGCTTTTATATTCTGGTTATGAGAGGGACACCTTTGCTTTTGCAAATATTTTTTGTATATTATGGTCTGCCTTTTATTCCTAAAATAGGTCAGTACCTTGTAATATCTGACAGATTTACGGCAGGTGCTATAGCATTTATTTTGAATTATGCAGCTTATTTTGCTGAAATATTCAGAGGCGGTATTTTATCTGTTGACAAAGGGCAGTATGAGGCGGCTAAAGTACTTGGCATAAGCGAAATTCAGACAAAATTTAGAATTGTTATGCCTCAGATGTTCAGAATATCTCTTCCGTCTGTTGCCAATGAAACAGTAATACTTTTGAAAGATACAGCTCTTATAACTACAATAGGGTTATCTGATTTGTTAAAGGTAACTACAAATATAGTAAACAGAACTACTAATGTATCTGCATATGTAGTTGCAGCGGCTTTTTATCTTGTGTTAAGTTATTTCTTGTCCATACTGTTTAAAAAGCTTGAAAAGAAATTTGCATTTTAGGAGGATAACCATGTACGAAATAGAGGCTTTAAATGTGAAAAAAAGTTTTGGTGACCTGGAAGTGCTTAAGGGTGTGAGTCTTAATGTTGCCAAGGGTGAGGTTGTTGCTATCCTTGGCCCGTCCGGTTCAGGAAAAAGTACTTTTTTAAGGAGTTTGATTGATCTGGAAGCTGTAGACGATGGAAGTATAAAAATTGCAGGGGAATATCTCTGCAAAGATGGAATATATCCTAAAAATAAGGAAAAAACAAGGATACTTTCAAAGGCAGGAATGGTATTCCAGCATTTTAATCTTTTTCCTCATATGAGCATTAAGAAAAACCTTATGTGTGCTCCTATGCTAAATAAACAGGCAGGAAAAACTGAGCTTGAGGAACTTTCTGTTGAAATGCTTAAGAAGGTAGGACTTGAGGAAAAGTTAAATGTTATGCCTTCAACATTGTCGGGAGGTCAGAAACAGAGAGTTGCAATTGCAAGGGCTTTAATGAGAAACCCGGAGATTATTCTTTTTGATGAGCCGACATCAGCTCTTGATCCTGAACTTACAGGTGAGGTTTTAAATGTTATAAGTAAGCTCGCTGATGAGGGAATAACAATGATAGTTGTAACTCATGAAATGGGATTTGCAAAAGAAGTGGCTGACAGGGTCGTATTTATGTATGAGGGAGTTGTTCTTGAGGAAGGTACTCCTGATGTTATATTTAATAATCCTGCAAATGAAAGAACAAGAACTTTTATACAGTCTGTTTTGAAATAAATAGTATATTTTGCTGATGATAATTTGTAATAATTTGGTTATTTGGTATTGGGTTTTAGTATATTTGATTAGTGTAAAAAGCTAAATTTTTGAGTGTATATTCTTTATTGGAATATACACTTTTTTGTTAAAGGGTATATTAAATTCCATATAGAAGGAGAGTGAATTTTTATACTTTAAAAAATTGTTGGTGAGTAGTGGTATTTGTTCAAATTTGAAGTTTAAGAATAGTGTAATTTGAGTGAATAGTAAAAATGAGCGAATAAAAGTAATAAAAATAAGAAAAATATTTAAAGGGGAGTTTTTTGCGGAATTCAGGGAATGATAAAGAATAGATTGCTTTATAAGAAATATTGACAATAAGCCAAATTGTGTTATAATATAAATGGTTATAGGCTTAGATTTAGATATATAGTCATGGCAAGATAACTATAAAAAATTAATGCTGCATTTATCAGATAAATATATATGCTTACATATGGGGTAAGCGTTTCTACCAACTGCCTACAGTTGACTATATTTATTCCCTGAGGAATAAGTGTAGCTAAAAACGGGCAGTTTTTATTATTTTAAAAATTGTCAGAAATGATTTTTTTAATTTAATGCAGTTTTTAATGTTATGGAGGGATATAGTATGAACAAGGATGTTGTTATTGTGGGTGCAGGACCTGCGGGAATTTTTACCGCACTTGAAATGCTGAAAAAGGGAAGCAAAAAGAAGATATTAATTGTTGAAAAAGGTTCTGCTATTGAAAACAGATATTGTCCCAAGAGCAAGACAAAGCAATGTGTAAGCTGTAAACCCTATTGTCATATTACAACAGGATTTTCAGGTGCAGGAGCGTTTTCAGACGGAAAGCTTTCACTTAGCTATGAGGTTGGAGGAGATTTGCCAAGCCTTATAGGAGAAGATGTTGCCCAGGAGACAATTAACTATGCTGACAAGATATATCTTGAATTTGGTGCTGATGAGCATGTAGAAGGTATTGGAAACAGTGAGGCTGTAAAGGAAATAAGAAAAAGAGCCATACAGGCAGGGCTGAAGCTTGTTGATTGCCCTATACGCCATTTGGGGACAGAGAAAGCACAGAAAATATATTATGAAATTGAACAGTATTTGTTAAATAACGGTGTTGAAATTATATTCGGATACGAATGTACAAATATACTTCTTGACGGAGATTTGTGCAGAGGTATAGTTATATCAAACGGTAAAGAGGAAAAAGAGATAAAAGCTGAGCATACCGTAATAGCAACAGGCAGAAGAGGTGCTGAATGGCTTGAAAAAATATGCTCAAAGTATAATATAGCTCATCAGCCCGGAACAGTTGATATTGGTGTAAGGGTTGAGGTAAGAAATGAAATAATGGAAAAGGTAAATGATGTGCTTTATGAGTCTAAACTTATAGGTTATCCCAAGCCTTTTAAAAATAAGGTGCGTACCTTCTGTCAAAATCCCGGAGGCTTTGTAAGCCAGGAAAATTATGACAATGATCTGGCTGTTGTAAACGGACATTCATACAAGGATTTGAAGTCTGACAATACTAATCTTGCTATATTATGTTCCCATAACTTCAGCGAGCCATTTAATCAGCCTATTTCCTATGCTCAGAAAGTTGGAGAACTTACCAATATGCTGGGGGCAGGACATATACTTGTACAGCGATTCGGTGATATTTTAGACGGCAAGAGAACATGGCAGAAAGAACTTTCACAGTCTAATTTAAAACCTACACTTCCTGATGCTGTTGCAGGAGATATTACTGCTGCTATGCCTTACAGAGCTATGATAAACATTATTAATTTTATACAGGCTGTTGACCATGTTGTACCTGGATTTGCATCAACGGAAACTCTACTCTATTCACCTGAACTTAAATTTTACAGCAACAGAGTAAAAATGGATAAGGATTTTAACACAAATGTAGGAGAACTTTACTGCCTCGGTGATTCGAGCGGCTGGACGAGAGGACTTATGATGGCGTCTATTATGGGTGTTTTAATGGGTAGAAAGCTTGCTTAAA
>CAZGIC010000045.1:4540-17324 GCA_964526435.1 uncultured Lachnospiraceae bacterium
AAGTTATAAATAATAAAAAATCAGCACAGTTTTTATTGTGCTGATTTTTTAATGAAAAACAAAAAGGAGTTTTATTATAATTTATTCTGCTTGTGCTAAAACTAATTTAGGGTCTGTAGTTGAATCTCCGTTAAATACAGAAAATTCAAGATGAGGACCAAGTGCTACACTGTATTTTGTCGGATTTGCAATAACTCCGATCTTATCACCTTTGTGAACAGCTTCTCCCTCTGATACAGCCAGATTTTCATCTAACTGGCTGTATGTAGATGTCCAGCCGTTGCCGTGATCTACTTTTACAGTTACACCTAAAATTTTGTCATTTGTAATACCGGTAATTATACCGTCTGCTGCTGCACATACTTCTGTTCCAACATCAGCAGCAATGCAAACAGAATCATTTGTTCTGTACTGTTCAAGAGTTTTATCATATATTCCCGTGTCAGTACTGTAATCCATTACTATCTGTCCGGATACGGGCCATGCCATTTCCTGAGTATCATCAAAAAGGGTAAGCTCACCGTTTTCTTCTGCTGAACTTTCAGCAGCAGCAGCTGCCGCTTTTTGAGTGACGGCTTCTGTAGTAGCTTCCGCTTTTTGAGCCGTTGTTATTTCGGTTGTGGTTTCTGTTGTAGTAATTGGCTTTACATTTGATTTGTCAACAGGGGATATGTTTTCCTCCAAATTAACCTCGTTATTGCCGTCATCTGTATTTCCGCTATTAAGAATGGAAATACCAAAGGCTAATATTATAAATATTGCTGCCAGAGTATATAGTGCAGTATAGAAGCCTTTTTTGTTGTAATTGTCTTTGTTGTCCATTCTCACACCTCCTAAGCCTAGTATTGACTTGGATTGTAACATTTATACCACTTGAATTGAATTTTAGTAAATTAAAATTTTTTATGTACAATTTAAAGAAAATGTTGTATAATCATAGATAAGATTTAGGAATGATTTGGAGGTTTATATATGAGTGTTAATCTTAAAGGAAGAAATTTTCTTAAAATAATGGATTTTTCAGCGGAAGAAATTGAATATTTGCTTGATCTTGCTGCTGAACTGAAAGCAAAAAAGAAGTCAGGTATTCCTGCAGATACATTAAAGGGTAAAAACATTGCTCTTATATTTGAAAAGACCAGTACAAGAACAAGATGTGCTTTTGAGGTTGCTGCTTCTGACCTTGGAATGGGGTCTACGTATCTTGATCCGTCAGGCTCACAGATAGGTAAAAAGGAAAGTATTGCAGACACTGCAAGGGTACTTGGCAGAATGTATGACGGTATTGAATACAGGGGTTTTGGACAGGAAATTGTTGAGGAGCTTGCAAAGTATGCGGGAGTGCCCGTATGGAATGGTCTTACAAATGAGTCACATCCTACACAGATACTTGCAGATTTCCTGACAATAAGAGAGCATCTTGGTCGTCTTAAAGGGGTAAACTTTGTATATATGGGTGATGCAAGATTTAATATGGGAAATTCTCTTATGGCAGGCTGTGCTAAGATGGGTATTAATTTCACTGCCTGTGCACCAAAGAAATATTTCCCTGATGAGAAACTTGTTGAAAAGTGTAAGGAAATTGCTGCAGAAAACGGCTCAACTGTTACACTTACGGAGGATGTAAGTGAAGGAACAAAGAATGCCGATGTAATTTATACAGATGTGTGGGTATCTATGGGTGAACCTGATGAAGTATGGACTGAAAGAATAAAAGAGCTTTCACCATATCAGGTTAACAAGAAAGTTATGGAAAATGCTAATGAAAAGGCTATATTTATGCATTGTCTTCCTGCTTTCCACGATCTTAACACAAAAATTGGCAAGGAAATGGGAGAAAAGTTCTCAATTACTGAAATGGAAGTTACTGACGAAGTCTTTGAGTCTTCTCAGTCAGTGGTATTTGATGAAGCTGAAAACAGAATGCATACAATAAAGGCTGTAATGGCAGCAACGTTATAATATTTATTAAATATAATTGTATTTAAATTATAGAACCGGAGTGAAATTAAAATGTCAGAAGAAAAAAAGAAAGTTATATACAGTGCAATGCAGCCATCGGGAGTTCCTTCACTTGGCAATTATCTTGGTGCTTTGAAAAACTGGAAGGATTTGCAGGATGATTATAACTGTCTGTTTGGCGTTGCAAATATGCATGCAATTACGGTAAGACAGGATCCTGCCCAGTTAAGACAGAGAACAAAGGATTTGGTTGCTTTATTCCTTGCAATTGGTCTTGACCCGGAAAAACAGATTATATATGTTCAGTCTGATGTTAAAGCACATGCTGAAATTGCGTGGATATTAAATTGTTTCACATATATGGGTGAGCTTAACAGAATGACACAGTTTAAGGACAAGTCAGCAAAGCATGCAGACAATATTAATGCAGGACTTTTCACTTATCCTGTACTTATGGCGGGAGATATTCTCCTTTATCAAAGTGATCTTGTGCCTGTGGGAGCTGATCAGAAACAGCACCTTGAAATATGCAGGGATATTGCAGGCAGATTTAACAGTGTGTATGGTGATGTGTTTAAAATCCCTGAACCATATATTCCAAAGGCAGGGGCAAGAATTATGGGACTGCAAAATCCGGAAAAGAAAATGAGCAAGTCTGAAAGTGACAATATGAACAATGTAATATATATCCTTGATGAGCCTAATGTAATTAAAAATAAGATAAAGAGGGCTGTTACAGACTCCGATACTGAAATAAGATACGGCGAAGACAAGCCTGGTGTAAGTAATCTGCTTAATATTTATTGTTCAGTTACGGGCAAGACGGGAGATGAAGCCGTTGAGGAGTTTAAAGGTGTGGGATATGGTGAGTTTAAAGCTGCAGTAGGTGAGGCTGTTGTGGCAGAACTTGAACCTATACAGAAGAAATTCAAAGAATATTCAGCTGATAAGTCCTATGTTGAAAAAGTAATGAAAGAAGGGGCAGAAAAGGCTTCTTATATTGCTAATAAGACTCTTAATAAAGTTAAAAAGAAAGTTGGATATCCTGTATATAAATAGAATAGCGTATATTCTATATAAGATTAAAGGCTATGATGAAGGAGGATCAATAAATGGCAAAACAAATATGGAAGCCAGGAACAATACTTTACCCGGTACCTGTAGTTATGGTAAGCTGCGGTGATATGGAAAACAGCAATATAATTACAGTGGCATGGACAGGTACAATAAATTCAGATCCTGCAATGACTTATATTTCAGTTCGTCCTGAAAGGTATTCATATGATATTATAAAGGAAAGCGGAGAATTTGTAATAAATGTTACAACTGAGAGCCTTGCATATGCAACAGACTGGTGTGGTGTAAGAAGCGGTAAGGATTATGACAAATTTAATGAAATGGGACTTACCAGGGAAAAGGCACCTCACCTTAACTGTCCTGTAATAGCAGAAAGTCCGATATCAATAGAGTGTAAAGTAAGAGATATTGTTAAGCTGGGTACTCATGATATGTTTATTGCTGAAATCCTGGGAGCTCTTGCCGATGAAAAATATATGGATGAAAATGGCAAATTTGACTTTGAAAAATCAAGACCAATATGCTATTCTCATGGTGAATATTTTGGACTTGGTACAAAACTTGGTAAATTCGGTTATTCGGTGCAGAAAAAAAAGGGAAAGAAGAAAAATGGATAAAAAACAACAGAAAATCGATCTGGTAAAATACTGGAGAGGTGTCCTTTTGGGATATATGATGCTTGCATTTATAATACTTGTGCATCTCATGCAGCTTCCTGAATGGTATTTGATACCTGCATTTTTTGTATTCATGATAGGGAGTGCTCTTGTGTGTCATAACTATGTTTTGGGTATGATAGGAAATATGTATTATTTCCTGAGAAAACCTGAAAAGGCTAAACACTTCTATACAATAGCTGTTAAGAGAAACACAAGAAATGTAAAGGCTCTTTATAATTATGCTTTAGATGCACTTCATGAGGGAAGGGCAGAGGAAGCTCTTAAAGTATTCCGGAGAGCGGAGAGAATTAATACAAAAGTCCTTTTTGAAAAGCTTATTCCCCTTGCAATTTCAAGCTGTTACTGGGTTATGGGCGATGTTGATAAAGCAATTGCTACAATAGAAGAGTTACAATCAAAATTTAATTATATTAATCCCAATACATTAACAACCCTTGCCTATTTTTATCTTCTTAAAGAAGATTATGAAAAGGCAGAAGAACTTACCAATAATGCACTTAGTGATAATTCTTCTTATGCACCGGCATGGGATAATCTTGGGCAGATATATTATACAAAGGGAGATTATGCAAAGGCAAAAGAATATTTTGAAAAGGCACTTACTTACAGAGAAGCCATGACAGAAAGTCTTTACTATATGGGACTTATTGAAAAAGCAGAGGGAAATGTAAAAAAGGCTAAGGAATATTTTGAAAAGGCTTCAGAGGGATATATATCCGCATTA
The DNA here is from genome assembly GCA_964526435.1 of uncultured Lachnospiraceae bacterium. GTDB lineage: Bacteria > Bacillota > Clostridia > Lachnospirales > CAG-274 > Gallispira. The sequence continues at coordinate 8,984 of CAZGIC010000045.1, forward strand.
AGTACTGTAAAAAAAGAAGATATAGAAAGAGAACTTGAAAAATTATAAATTATTTAAATGAACCTGTAAATTTGTGTCAAAGCGGGTATTAATTTTGAAAAAGGTATGGAAAGTATAAAATAATATACAGTTCCATACCTATATTTATTATTAGTATTAAATAAACTGATTTACCATATTCCGAGAATATTCTGCATTAAAAGACTTACACATGCAATTCCTATCCAGCAGCAAAATCCCATAAATATAGGTTTGCCCCCTGTTTTAACAAGTTTTACAATGTTTGTGTTAAGACCGATTGCAGACATTGCCATAACAATAAAGAATTTGCTTAGTGTTTTGAAAATATTAAAAAAACTGCTGTTAATGCCGAAAAATGCTGTTGCAATTGTTGTAATTATTGAAGCTGCTATAAACCAAAGTATGAAAAATGGAAAAATCTTTTTAATACTTACGGTGCTGCCGCTGTTTTTTTCTTTTCTGGTTCTTACAAAAGCAAGTACAAGAGTTATAGGTATAATTGCAAGTGTTCTTGTAAGCTTAACAATAGTTGCATTGTTAAGGACATCATCTGCACCTGTGATACCTTCCCATGCAGAAGCAGCTGCAGTAACTGAGGATGTATCGTTTACAGCAGTTCCTGCAAAAAGAGCGAAACCTTCATTGCTTAAACCCAGAATTGTACCCATCGTTGGGAAAATAAGTGCAGCTATAACATTAAATAAAAATATAACTGAAATAGCCTGAGCGACTTCTTCGTCTTCTGCACCAATTACAGGGGCTGTTGCAGCAATGGCAGAGCCGCCGCATATTGATGAGCCTACACCTATAAGAGTTGAAATTTTTGAAGGTATGTGCATAATTTTACAAAGAATAAATGCAATTACAAGTGATGTTGTAATTGTTGAAATAATAATAGGCAGTGACTGGGCACCGACCTGAGCTATTGTGCTTAAATTAAGACCAAAGCCCAGAAGTATTACAGCATATTGTAAAATTTTTTTTGATGTGAAAGTAATTCCTGTCTGAAGGCTTCCCTTTTCTTTTATAAAAAGAGTAATTACCATACCTGCAAGTATTGCAAAAACAGGACCGCCTATTACTTCAAAAGTTTGCCCCAAAAGCCAGCATGGTATTGAAATAATAAGACATAATAAAATCCCCTTGTAATTTTCTTTAACAAAGTCCAATTTAATTTCCTCCTTAGTATTTACTTATTATGTGAAATATGATAACATAAAATTACAATAATGTAAAATTATAATTATTTATTTTATTATAAATATTATTTATGGAGGTTTTATGCTTGATTATAGAATTTATACTTTTCTTGCGGTATGCAGAAATATGAGTTTTACGAAGGCAGCTGAGGAACTTAACATTACACAGCCGGCAGTTTCTCAGCATATAAAGTATCTTGAGGATATGTATAATACAAGTTTTTTTAATTTTAACGGTAAAAAAATGAGTATAACAAATGAGGGGAAAGTTTTGCTGAATGCAGCAAAGACAATGCTTCATGACAGCTTACATCTGAAAGAAATTTTAAGTTCTGTTAAAGGAGAGAAGAAAAAACTTTCTTTTGGAGCAACTCTTACAGTGGGCGAATATATAGTACCATATCATATGAATAAAATTATTGAAAAATTTGGTGCAGAGGATATAAAAATAAAAATAACAAATACAAATGAGCTTCTGGAGGATATTAACAGCGGAAATGTAGACTTTGCCCTTGTTGAGGGATATTTTGAAAAAAGTGAGTTTGATTATCTTACATACTCTGTTGAGCCTTATATTGCCGTATCAGGAATAAAACTGCCTGAACAGTCAATTGAAGAGCTTTTAAATTACAGAATAATTGTCAGGGAAGAAGGTTCGGGAACGAGAGCCATATTAGAAAACATACTTTCTGCCCATAATTTAAAGATTGATGATTTTGCGGAAAAACTGGAAATAAATAATATAGGGGCAATAAAAACTCTTGTTGAAAAGGGTATAGGCATTTCATTTATATATAAGAGAGCTGTTGAAAAAGAATTGCAGAATAATAGTGTTTTTGAAGTTAAAATTAAGAATTTTTCGGTAAATTATAATTTTACTTTTGTTTGGAGAAAAAACAGTATTTATACAGATTATTACAGAGGGGTGTTTGAGCTTTTGAAAGATTAAGTAATAAGCTGAAATACTTAATGCGGGATTAACGATATAAATGGCAATATAATATGCGAGAAAACATAGCTGACGTTTTACATACTTATAAAATATTTAGAAGTTAAACAAATTTTATATAAAATGATATTAGAAATTTATATAAAGAATAAAACAGAATGATTTTGTTAAAATAAAAAATGACTAGAGTTTTATGGTGATATAAAGGAGTGATTTGATTGTTTAAATTATTGAGAAAAGAAGAAATAGAAAATATAGGTACGGGATATATTTATGAGCACAGTTCAGGCTGCAGGCTTGTTTATATAGAAAATGATGACAATGACAGGGTATTTACAGTAGGATTTAATACTCTTCCTGATAATGACAAAGGTATTCCCCATATTGTGGAACACTGTGTATTATGCGGTTCTGAAAATTACAAGGTAAAGGATCCATTCAATATATTGGATAAGGGCTCGATACATACGTATCTTAATGCTATGACATACAGGGACAAGACTGTATATCCTGTTGGGAGTACAAATGAAGAGGATTTCAAAACTCTTATGAATGTGTATTGTGATGCGGTTTTTAAACCCCTTATGTATAAGGATGAAGGTATTTTCAGGCAGGAGGGCTGGAACAGTGACGGTAATGAATATAACGGTATTGTTCTCAATGAAATGAAGGGTGTGTATTCAGACCCTGCTGTGGTTCTTTCAGAAATTATAAACAAGGAGATGTTTAAAGGCTGTGGTTACAGCAATGATGCAGGAGGAAATCCCGATTATATTACGGATCTTTCCTATGAGGAATTTTTAAATTTCTACAGGAAACATTATCACCCTTCAAATGCTGTAATATATTTATATGGTAATATTGACATAGATGAATATCTTAATATTCTGGACAGTAAGTATTTGTCAGAATTTGAGTACAGGGAAAGAAAAAAGCCTGAAGATGTTACTGTAAATGATAAGTTTGAAATTGAGGTGAAATATAATACCACAGGCAAAAATATACTTATGGCTGTATATAACACAGGGGATACCTGTGATACGGCAAAGTGTACTATGCTTGGAATACTTTCAACTCTCTGGTGTTACACAGAGGGGGGAAATATTAAAGAAGCTTTGTTAAATGCAGGGCTTGGTGACAAGGTAAGCTGTGGTTTTGATGACAGCGGATTATCTTCTGTTATGGAAATTACAGTTGAAAATTCAGATGAAAGTGATGTTAATAAGTTTAAATCTGTTTTAAATTCGGCTTTTATGGATATTGCCAAAAATGGCGTTGATGAATATAAGCTTAAGGGAGTTATAAACAGTATTAAGTTTTTCTTTAAGGAAGAGGATTTTGGTTACAGACCAAAGGGACTTTTTTACGGACTCCTTATATTAAATAATTTTCTTAAGGGCAGGGAAAATTTTGAACCTGCAAGAATAAATAAGATTTTTAAGGATATTGAAAGTATTGATATTAAAGCCATTGCAAGGGATTATTTTGTGGACAAGGGTTGTTTTGGAATATTGATAGCCGATAAAAATGCTGTGAAAAGCAGTAAGCCTGTTACGGAAAAAAACAATGAATCTTTAATCGATTATCAGTCTAAAGAGGACAGCCCGGAGGAAGTAAAAAAACTTATGGCTACTAAGGTAAGGGATATTTCAAAAACAGGATTTAAGCTAAAGTATGAGGAGGACAAGGGGAATATATATGTTCCTCTTGAAAACAGCGACATTATTTATACTGATATTTATTTTGATGTGTCCGATATAGGCAATTCTAAGGCTATAAGTGCTTATAAGGCTGTGGCTGATATTTATAGTGAAAAGATTTCTAACGATATAGATTATTATATGGGCGGTTTCAGTGTAGAGGTATCAACTCTTAAGTGTGAAAAGGGGTACAGACCTGTGCTTCTTTTCAGAATAAAGTGCCTGAGAGAAAATATTGAAAAAAGTCTTGAACTTTTTAAAGAAGTCATATCACAGAGCTTTGATGACAGTGACAGAATATTAAGGCTTACTTCAGAGGCAAGACAGAATATAAGAACAGCTTATATTGAAAGCGGAAATTTAAAGGCTGTAAATGAAGCTCTTGCACAGGTTTCATCTGCTGATTGCTGGGAAAACAGGGCAAGAGGTACGGAATACTACAGTTATTTGAGTTCTGATATTGAATGTATAAAAAATGATATAAACAGTATAAGAGATGTTTACAGAAAGGGAAATGTCTTTTACGCCTTTGCCTGCGGTGAAAGTGAAAGAGAAAAAATATCAGGGCTTATTGAAAGTGTAATATCATGCCTTGATGAGGGCGGTTCAAAAAATATAATTGAAAAGGCAGTTTTTGACATAAGCAGAGGCATTATAATTGACAGCAATGTAAATTTTAATGCTATAGCCTTTGAAATGGACTGTTCAAATGGTATATCAAGAGTTGCACAGCAAATAATTTCAAGAGAATATCTGTGGGATAAAGTAAGGCTTGAAGGGGGAGCTTACGGCGGAGGCTGTGTATTTGGCAGAAAACACAGCTATATGTACAGTTACAGAGACCCTAACATTGAAAATACTTTTAATACTTTCAGAAAGGCAGGGGAATACCTTGCTGAGAACAGATACAGTCAGCAGGATATTGACAGATTTATAATAGGCACAATAAATGAAATTGACAAGCCTGTAAAAAAACATACACTTACAAGACTTGCAATGAGAAAGTATTTTACGGGAGAGGATAAGGAACTTCCTGTAAAGAGAAGAGAGCAGATACTTTCAGCAAAGCCTTGTGATATTGTGAATTTTGGTATGGAGCTTATGAAAGCAGATATGAAGGGTATATGCTGTGTGGGACAGGAAAAGGATATAAAAAATTATCCGTTTTTTAAAGAATTGTATACTATTGATTGACAATTTGCTCCATATAATTTAAAATATATATATAAACTTGAAAAACCGAGGGAATATTCCCGTTATAAGGAGGATAACTATGGATTATAAGTCAGCAGGTGTAGATGTAGAGGCAGGATACAAGGCCGTGGAATTGATGAAGGGTCATGTAAAAAGTACTTTCAGACCGGAAGTTTTAACTGATATAGGCGGATTTGGCGGACTTTTCAGTATTGCAAAGGCTAAGGATATGGAAGAGCCTGTGCTTGTAAGCGGTACAGACGGTGTAGGTACAAAGTTGAAAATAGCTTTTGTTATGGACAAGCATAATACAATTGGTATAGATGCTGTTGCTATGTGTGTAAATGATGTTGTGTGCAGCGGTGCAGAGCCACTGTTTTTCCTTGATTACATTGCCTGCGGAAAGAATGAGCCTGAAAAAATCGCTGATATCGTAAGCGGTGTTGCAGAAGGATGCAGACAGTCAGGCTGTTCACTTATAGGCGGTGAAACTGCTGAAATGCCGGGATTTTATCCTGTTGATGAATATGACCTGGCAGGCTTTACTGTTGGTATTATGGATAAGGCTAAGTCTATTGACGGCAGCAGAATATGTGAAGGTGATGTTCTTGTAGGTATAGCTTCAAGTGGTATACATTCAAACGGATATTCACTTGTAAGAAAGGTATTTGATATAACTAAGGAAGGTCTTAATACATATGAGGAAAGCCTTGGTATGACACTTGGAGAAGCACTTCTTACACCTACAAAGATTTACGTTAAGCCTGTTCTTGAGCTTATTAAGCAGGTTGATGTGAAGGGCTTAAGCCACGTTACAGGAGGCGGATTTATCGAAAACATTCCAAGAATGATGCCTGAAGGTACTAAGATAAATATTAAAGAGGGTACATGGGAAATACTTCCTATATTTAAGCTTATTGAAGAAAAAGGTAACGTTGAAAGAATGAGTATGTATAATACATTTAATATGGGTATAGGTATGGTTGCTGCTGTTAAGGCTGAGGATGCAGAAAAGGCTGTTAAAATTCTTAGTGACATGGGCGAAAAGGCTTATATCATAGGTAATGTTACAAAGGGCGAAGGAATTGAAATTAAGTAACAGTTGTGAGGTAAGTATATTATGGTTAAAATAGGTGCTTTGGTCAGCGGAGGCGGGACTAATTTACAGGCTATTTTAGATGCAATTGACAAGGGCGGTATAAATGCCCAGGTTAAAGCTGTTGTAAGCAGTAAGGATGGTGCTTATGCCCTTGAAAGAGCCAATGCAAGGGGTATCGAAAATGCTGTAATAAGAAAAAAGGACTTTGAAAATGCGGGGGATTATGAAAAAGCTCTTGCAAAGTATTTTAAGGACAGGGATATTGACCTTATTGTTCTTGCCGGATTTATGGTTATACTGGGTCCCGATTTTATAAATGAATTTGAAAACAGGATTATGAATATTCATCCTGCTCTTATACCAAGTTTCTGCGGTGAAGGTTATTACGGACTTCATGTACATGAGGCTGTATTAAAGGCAGGTGTTAAGGTTACGGGAGCAACTGTTCATTTTGTGACGGCGGAATGTGATGCAGGTCCTATAATTCTGCAGAAGGCTGTGGACGTAATGGACGATGATACCCCAGAAATTCTTCAAAGACGTGTAATGGAGCAGGCTGAATGGGTCATATATCCTGAGGCTGTAAAGCTTTTTGCAGAGGACAGACTTGAAATCATAGACGGAATTGTAAAAAGGAGATAGATTATGAAAGTTTTAGTTGTAGGAAGCGGAGGAAGAGAGCACGCTATTTGCTGGAAACTCTTACAAAGTCCCAAGGTTGACAAGATTTACTGTGCCCCCGGAAATGCAGGCATAGGAGAAATTGCGGAACTTGTTCCTATTGGGGCTATGGAATTTGATAAACTTGCGGAATTTGCAAAGGCAAATGATATAGGACTTACTGTAGTAGGAATGGACGATCCTCTTGTAGGCGGTATTGTTGATAAATTTGAAGAAGAGGGCTTAAGAGTATTCGGACCAAGGGCAAATGCTGCAATTATTGAAGGAAGCAAGGCATTCAGCAAGGAATTAATGAAAAAGTATAATATTCCTACTGCTGCTTATGAAACCTTTGATAACTATGAAAAAGCCCTTGAATATATAAAGAATGGTGATTTCCCAGTTGTTTTAAAGGCTGACGGACTTGCACTGGGCAAGGGAGTTCTTATATGCAACAATCTTGAAGAGGCTGAGGCAGGTTTAAATACAATAATGATTGATAAGAAATTTGGCGACAGCGGAAACAAGGTTGTTATTGAGGAATTTCTTACAGGACAGGAAATGTCTGTATTAAGCTTTTGTGACGGAAAGACTATTGTGCCTATGGTATCAGCACAGGATCACAAGAGGGCATTAGACGGCGACAAAGGTTTAAATACAGGGGGAATGGGTACATTTTCTCCTTCAAGATATTATACTGCAGATATTGCAGAGGAGTGCATGGAAACTATTTACAAACCTACAGTAGATGCACTTAACAAAGAGGGAAGAACATTCAAGGGAATTATTTTCTTTGGGCTTATGCTTACGCCTAAGGGAATGAGAGTTATTGAATACAATGCACGTTTTGGTGATCCTGAAACTCAGGTTGTTCTGCCAAGATTAAAAACAGATTTGTTTGAAATATTCGAGGCTTGTGTTGACGGAACTCTTGATAAAATTAATGTTGAGTGGGAAGACAATGGAACTGCCTGTGTTGTTCTTGCAAGCGGAGGATATCCTGAAAGCTATCAGAAGGGATATGAAATAACAGGACTTGAAGAAGCAAAGAAAGATCCCAATATTATTGTATTCCATGCAGGTACAGCTTTAAAAGACGGAAAGTTTGTTACTAACGGCGGTCGTGTCCTTGGAATCACAGGTATAGGCAAGAACCTTGATGAGGCTATTAAAATTGCCTATGAAGGTGTAAAGATTGTAGATTTTAAGGATAAGCATTTCAGAAAAGATATTGGTGTTAAATAAATAATGAAATAAAAAGGGTTTTTACCAAATGGTGTGGTTTATAAAACCCTCAGTCAGCGGGAGCTGACAGCTCCCTTAAAAGGGAGCCTATATGAATGCAATATGGGAGTTTACAATAACGACCACACCAAATATTGTAGAACCTAAATAAATAATGAAATAAAAAGGGTTGCAGATGCAACTCTTTTTATTTAGCTGATTTAAACAGGGTTTAAATGGCTGAAAAGGAAAAATATCTGATTAAATTTATACTATTGAAAAAAATTGGATGTTA
>CAZGIC010000046.1:0-17060 GCA_964526435.1 uncultured Lachnospiraceae bacterium
GCTCGCCCGATTTACCCCATTACAAACAGCTGGATTTTACATCAAAAATCCCAATTATATATTCATCAACTATTTTATTTTAAAGGAATGATTTTATGAACTACATGGAAAGAGCAATTGAACTTGCCAAAAAAGGTGCAGGCTTTGTTTCCCCTAACCCAATGGTAGGAGCAGTAATAGTTAAAAACGGAAAAATCATAGGTGAAGGCTATCATGAGAAATACGGCTCAAATCATGCCGAAGTTAATGCCTTTTTAAATGCAGAGGAAGATGTTGCAGGGGCAGAAATGTATGTCACCCTTGAACCATGCAGCCACTATGGACACACACCGCCTTGTGCAAAGGCAATTATTGACCACAAAATCAGTAAGGTTTACATAGGCTCCCTCGATGTCAATCCATTGGTTGCAGGCAACGGCGTTAAAATGCTCAGGGATGCAGGCATTGATGTTGAAGTGGGTATTATGGAGAAAGAATGTAAGGCAGTAAATCCCATTTTCTTTAAATATATGCAGACTGGACTTCCCTATGTGCTTATGAAAACAGCAATGACCATTGACGGCAAAATTTCTGCATATACAGGTGACTCAAAATGGGTATCAAATGAAACTTCAAGACAACTTGTCCAAAAGTTAAGGCATAACCTTAAAGGAATTATGGTCGGTATAAATACAGTTATTGCAGATAATCCACGGCTTAATTGCAGAATAGACAATGGCATTGATCCCATAAGAATAATAGTTGATTCAAGACTCAGAATTCCCCTTGACTCAAATGTACTTAAGCTATATGGTGATAATGACCGTTGTATTATAGCCACACTTAAAGGGGCAGATCCTTATAAAAAATCTCAGCTTGAATCAATAGGAGCAGAAATTATTGAAACAGATGCTAAAAATAACAGTGTTTATCTTAAAGAGCTTATGTATGAACTTGGCAAAAGGAAAATAGACAGCATACTCCTTGAAGGCGGCGGAACTCTTAATTTTTCAATGCTTGATGAAGGTCTGGCAGATAAAGCCCTCTTCTTTATTTCACCTAAGATCATAGGCGGCTCCAATTCCAAAACTCCTGTTGAGGGAAAAGGAATTCCTCATATGAAAGATGCAATCAAAATTAAAAATATAGAAATTAAAAAAATTGACGATGACATTTTAATATACGGAGATTTGAGGTGATAGCTTGTTTACGGGAATAGTTGAAGAAACAGGAACAGTATTAAAATCAGGAAATCCACTTGTAATAAAGGCAAAAAAGATACTTGAGGACGTACACTTAGGTGACAGTATAGCAGTAAACGGTATTTGTCTTACAGCTATTTCTTTTACAGATGACACAATAACCCTTGATGTAATGAATGAAACCTACAGCAGAACAAATTTAAGACATTTTAAATACGGGACTAAAGTAAATCTGGAGCGTGCAATGTCAGCCGGCGGACGGTTTGGAGGTCACATAGTAAGCGGACATATTGACGGCACAGGAATTTTAACGGACATTACTAGTGACGGCATAGCAAAATGGCTTACAATTTCAGCAGACAGCAGTATTTTAAAGTACATAGTTTTAAAAGGTTCTGTAGCTCTTGACGGTGTAAGCCTTACAGTAGCTTATGTTGACGATAAGATTTTTAAGGTATCGGTAATACCCCACACTCAGTCGGAAACGACCCTTCTTTTAAATTCTAAAGGTTACGAAATAAATATTGAAACAGACATTATAGGAAAGTATATTGAAAAATTTACAAAGCCCGAAAGCAGAATTACAATGGATTTTTTAAGAGAAAACGGATTTTAGGAGGTAAATCATATGTTTAAATTTAACACAATCGAAGAAGCTATAGAAGATATTAAAAACGGCAAAATAGTTATAGTAGTTGATAATGAGGACAGAGAAAATGAAGGGGACCTTATAATGGCTGCCGAAAAGGTAACTACAGAAACAATGAATTTTATAATCACCTATGGAAAAGGTCTTGTATGCCTGCCTGCCGACCCTTCAATCATAAACAGGCTTAACCTTCCTCAGATGGTCGAAAACAACACCGACAACCACTGCACAGCCTTTACTGTTGCCATTGACCACGTTGACACTACAACAGGAATATCAGCTGAAGAAAGAGCTTATACCGTAAGAAAATTTGCAGATGAAACTTCAAAGCCCAAGGATTTCAGACGTCCGGGACATATGTTTCCCCTTCTTGCAAAATCCGGAGGAGTCCTTGAGAGAAACGGTCACACAGAGGCAACAGTAGACTTAATGAAACTTGCAGGACTTAAACCTGCAGGTATATGCTGCGAAATTATTAAGGATGACGGCACTATGGCAAGACTTGACGATTTAACTGAGTTCAGCAAAAAGCATAATTTAAAGCTTATATCTATTGCAGAACTTGCAGAATATATTAAGGCTAATTCATTTCCTTTAAGAAAAGCCGTTTCAACAAAACTTATGACTAAATACGGAGAGTTTAACATTAACGGATATGTTGACGATGACGGCAGAGAGCATTTAGCTCTATATATGGGCGATATATCAAATGGTGAACCTGTTTTATGCAGAGTACATTCAGAATGTCTTACAGGTGATGCTCTTGGCTCAGCCAAATGTGACTGCGGTCAGCAGTACGATGAAGCTATGAAAAGAATAGCAAATGAAGGCAGAGGTGCCCTTCTTTATATGCGTCAGGAAGGCAGAGGCATCGGTCTTATTAATAAACTTAAGGCTTATGAACTTCAAAGACAAGGTATGGACACTGTCGAAGCCAATCTGGCTCTGGGGTTTCCCGAAGATATGCGAAAGTATGATAAATCCGCAGAAATTCTGAAAGATTTAGGCATAAGCAAAATACGTCTTATGACAAACAATCCCGACAAAATCCATAAACTTCAGGAATTGGGTGTTGAAATCACTGAAAGGGTTCCTATTATAGTACATCACAGTCATAGTGCAGACTTTTATATGCACACAAAGCAGGAGAAAATGGGTCATTTATTAAATTTATTATAAACCGGAGGTAATTAAAATGAAAAAAATTGAAGGCAATTTAGTTGCACAGGGAAAGAAATTTGCTATCGTTGCATCAAGATTTAATGAATTTATTGTCAATAAACTTGTTAGCGGTGCAGAAGACGCATTTATAAGACATGGTGTTAATGACGATGATATTTCACTTATATGGGTGCCGGGAGCTTTTGAGATCCCCTTAACGGCAAAAAAACTTGCCAACAGTGGTAAGTATGATGCAGTTGTTTGCGTTGGTGCAGTTATAAGAGGTTCCACAAGCCATTATGACTATGTATGCAGCGAAGTTTCAAAGGGCATCGCTTCTGTTGGCTTAAGCAGCGGTATTCCCGTTATTTTTGGCATTATTACTACAGAAAATATTGAACAAGCAATAGAAAGAGCCGGAACAAAGGCAGGTAATAAAGGCTTTGATGCTGCAGTTTCAGCAATTGAAATGGTTAATCTTTTTGATAATATATAATTATATAAAAAGATTAAGTTTATAGAACATCACAAAATAATAACACTAACAAAAAAGTATAACATGCTTTAATATACAAATACTTGTTGACACTATCAAAAAAACAAAAAAATCTCCCAAAAATCTATAAAATGTTTTTTGGGGGATTATGTATACTAAATTGATTTATTACATTACCAGAACTCACAGAAATAATAACACCTGACACAGTCAAAATTAAATAAGACAAAAAACAACAGTACAACAACAATTCTATAAAAAATTCTAAATAATATAAATTCTCTCTGAGCTTTGGAACACATATCAGAACATAATTCTGATATGTAAGCTTTATGCCATGATTTAAAATTTTCATATTTGATAAAGCTGATGGAGATGAGGGGAATCGAACCCCTGTCCGAAAATCCGTTGTCCGGGACTTCTCCCATTACAGTCTGTCTATATTAATTCCCTCAGACTGCTGCCGGCAGACAGGCTGCAGTCCTTAGTAGCTTCATATATCTTTTTACTGTTCAAAGCTTTACAGCAAAAGTGCTCCGCAAGTCGGCGCTGAATCTTAAGCTGCGGAATACCTAAGGTCAGCGAGCAGCATTAGGCTGCTACTAATTCTAAATCTTTGTCTTTTATTATTTAAAAGTTTGGCTTTTAAGGAGTCTCCCGCCTCCAATGGCTATCCCGAATTTCAAAATCCCCGTCGAAACCATTGCATCCCCATATTGTTTTATGCTATTTAATTATATATTATTCAAAAAAAAAGTCAAGAGAAATTTGATAACAAAAAAATTACAAATTATTAAAATATCCGCAATTTATTGAACTGCAAAAAATCAGCAGATAAATCATTCTGCTGATTTTTTTAACCGATATTTTTAAGCAGTTGTTTTTTTCTCCATCTTTAGAGCACTTGTAATATAGTTAATATCCTCACAAATTTCATCTTCCTTATCTGCAAGTCTTTCATTATATTCAATAACTATATCAGCACCGGGGGTAAACTCGTTATAATATCTTATAAATTCATTAAAATCAAGTGTCCCGTCAAAAATTCTGTTATGCTCATCATCATTACCGTAATTATTATGAACGTGATATGAAATTATCTTATCCTTTAAGGCATAAATAACATTTTTCATATTCCAGCCATTTGTATTTATGTGTCCCAGGTCTAATACAACATTGCTTACACTTTCCCTGCAGTACTTAATAAATTCTTTTTCATTTAACAGCATTGTATTTTTAGCTGCAATTCCGGTATTCTCAACAGCAACATTAATTCCATAAGGAAGAAGAAGCTGAGTTACTTCATATAAATTGTCCTGTGCTGTTTTAAGGTACTCTTCTCTCAAATTTTCTGGAATAATACAGTTGTTATGATGATAAACAATATATCTGCATCCCAGAACAGAGGCATATTTAATCATGGAGCTTAATCTATGTATGGTTTTACTATGTTCCCTTGATTCTGTTCCTGCTGTATGTTCAATTTCAAATGAAGGTTCATGAATACTTACAGGTACCTTTTTAAGAAAAGGAATACACTCCTTTAAAATCTTTTCAAACTCTGGTTCATCAAATCTAGGAAAAATTTCCACACCTATTTTACCATTATATTTTTCTGTAAACTGCAATATATTTTTAAAATTTCCGCTGTGGTACATACTTGTACTAATAAGAATAGACATTTTTAATATCCCCTTTATAATTTAATAAACTATAGATTTTTAACCTTAACTATATTACCACAATAAATTTAAAATTCAATAGTTTTTATGTTAAATTTATGTTAAATTAAAAAATTAAGTATAACCGCCTAAATTAGAGCCATAAAACAATTTTACAATTAAAAAATTTAATAAAAGCCGTTAATTTTTTAATTAATCCTATATCAGTTCTTATCTGACAAATTTTCAATTTTGCATATACCGTAAAAAGGACATCATTCACCAAATGAATAATGTCCTTTTTATATAAATTTACTCAATAGTTAAATACCCTGTAATTTCTCCGTAATTTCCCAAAATATCAGTAGCATAATACTTAACTTCATATTTCCCCGGTGTTGTTGGCTCTATATTATAAGCCAGCATAAAATCAATTGGATTATTTGCCGTATCATAAGCTGTCACACCATATCTTATTATTTTTGCAAGTTTTTCAGATGTCATTTCATCACTAGCCTGAACACTCTTATAAAGACTTGTATAATGAAATTTTATTCCCTCATTTTGCCATGGATTATTTTCATCAGGATCGGTAGGATCCCAGTTAGGATATGTAGCATTAACTCCAAGATACATAGCCTTCGGTCTTGCTATAGGGTCAGTTCCGCTGTCAATTATATTTACCTCCGTACCTATCGGACAATTGTCATATATCCACTTTGCATCGGCAGCCGTAAGTCTTATACAGCCCATTGATGCAGATGTGCCAAGTTTATTGTATTCCTCGGTTTTGAGAGTATCAGGACTTGTTGTTTCATAATAAACAGAATGGAACAATATATCCCCCTGTATTCTTGTTGCATATTGACCATAAACATCACCATAAAGAGCACGCCATTTATATTTCTCCTTGGTATAAAATTTACCTGAAGGAGTTCCGTTATTTGCCCCAACAGAGCATATCATTGCCTTAAAAGGTTCATATTCTCCCTGAGAATTTAATTTATAGACTGTCACACAATTAGTTTCCTTATTTACAGTGATCGTATATAGATTTGTTTCTGCACTTGCAAAGGATGAACCAAAAACAGCTATAATAAAAGTAAGTATAAATATTTTTATTTTTTTCATAATTCTCACCTGCCCTAAATATAATTAAGCGACAGCCGCCGCAACGTTTGCCTTAGACAATGTTTCTTTATATCTATAGTTTAACATATTTTAATTAATATTACAAACATTAGTTTATAAATATTTGTATAAAACATAAAAATAAAATTACCATAATAAACTTTTATATTCTATGTAACTACAACAAAAGAATTTGACGATTTAACATATAAATGTTATAATGTATTTATAACACACACAAATTATAGTTTTATATTACATTTTAAATATAATACATATTGAAAGGATCTTATCATCAATGAAAAAATTTGTACTTCTTCTGATTCTTGCTGTATTTGCATCAGCATTTAGTGGATGCGGAAAAAATGAAATTATAATGAAAGCTGAAAATATGAATGTAGAAATATCCCTTCCCTACGATGACTGGGACACCATTGCAGATGATGAATCTTCATACATAATATCAAATGGTACAGATATGATAAGCTGCAGTATAACTGAAATCTCTTCAGATTCTTCTGTTCATCTTCCTGCTACAGAAGATGAACTTCTTTTGTCATTTGGGGATGCTGTTGCATCTGTAAGTAAAATTTCCGATTTCAGTTATGAATACTGGCCTGATGAAAAAACACAAAGTCTCTTTTATAAGCAAACAATAAACGATGGAACAACTGTATCTGTAATAATATGCAAGGATACAATTACAGATAACATAAGAACAACAACTACTGCAACACTTATTAACGCTGACGAATATGAGATTTCAAAAATCGAAAAATCAATTAATGAAATGTAAATTTTCATAAATTTTAATTATAGAATATACAGGAAAAATTTTAATTATATAGTCGGAAATTTTATTGACTAAAAAAATAAACTGTGGTACTATAGCAATATAGTATTATAAAGTATATATGAACAGTTTTTATTATGCTTTATAAATTTTCAGAAACGAGAAATGGATTATGAATGACAATTATGATTTGTTAAAAATAATAGATGATAAAATGAGTGATCTGAGTAAAGGACAGAAAAGAATTGCTAATTTTCTGAAAGATCATTATGATAAAGCGGTTTATCTGACAGCATCAAGACTTGGTGAGATTGCAGGAGTAAGCGAGTCAACTGTAGTCAGATTCGCTATAGAACTGGGATTTGACGGGTACCCAAAACTTCAGGAAACATTACAGGAGCTTGTAAAAAACGAGTTGACTGCTTCACAGCGAATGAAAGTTTCCTCTGACAGAATTGTAAAATCAGATAAACATATACTTAAGAGTGTTCTTGAAAGCGATTCTGCAAGAATTGTCAATACTCTAGACAGCATTGATCAAAGAGATTTTGATGAAGCTGTTGATTATATAATTAACGCCAGAAGAGTATATATTGTAGGAGGAAGAAGTTCATCAGCCTTATCTTATTTTCTGGATTTTTACCTTAATTTAATGAGAGATGATGTTATAAATGCTTCAACTGCTGTTGTTACTGAAACCTTTGAACACATATTCAGAATTAAAGAAAACGATCTCTTAATAGGTATAAGTTTTCCAAGATACTCAAACAAAACCGTAAAAGCAGTTGAATATGCTCATAGCAGAGGAGCAAAAACAATTGCCATAACCGACAGTACTCAATCACCTCTCGCCAAAGATGCAAATATATGCCTGACTGCAAGCAGTGATATGTTAAGCTTTATAGACAGTCTAGTTGCCCCATTAAGCCTTATTAATGCTCTTCTTGTTGCAGTAAGTCTTAAGTGCAAAGATGACATAACTGAAGGACTTGACAAACTTGAAGAGCTTTGGGGAGAGTATAAAATTTATTCTTCTGCAATAAAAAAGAAATACTTGTAATTGTATATAAAGACAGGAATGTAATTATGAATATTAAAATAATTGTTATAGGCGGAGGTCCTGCCGGAATGATGGCCGCAGGACAGGCGGCTTTAAGAGGTAATTCCGTTACCCTTATTGAAAAAATGGACAGAGTAGGCAGAAAACTGTATATAACAGGCAAAGGACGATGCAACGTTACAAATGCTTCCGACCCCGAAGGACTTATTGCCAACACAGCAGGAAACCCTTATTTCTTATACAGTGCCTTTTATACATTTGACAGCAGTTCATTAATGAATTTTTTTGAAAAACTAAATGTCCCCCTTAAGATTGAAAGAGGAAACAGAGTATTTCCAAAGTCAGACAAATCAAATGATATTGTAAAAGCTATGGAAAAATTTGTTAAGACAAGTGGCTGTAATATAATGTATAAAACAGAAGTTTGTGATATAATAGCCGATAACGGACAAATAAAAGGCGTTAAGCTTAAAAACGGCAGAATTCTTGAATGTGACAAACTTATAATTGCAACGGGAGGACTTTCATATCCCCTCACAGGCTCAACAGGAGACGGATATAAATTTGCAAGAAAAACAGGTCATACTGTTACAAAATGTTATCCATCTCTTGTCCCACTAAAGGTAAATGAAAAATGGACCACTGAATTAATGGGACTTAGTCTTAAAAATATAAAAATCAGAATAACAATTAATGATAAAGAAGTTTACACTGATTTTGGTGAAATGATGTTTACCCATTTTGGTGTTACAGGACCTGTCATTCTATCTGCAAGCAGGTATATAAATGACAGAATTGATGAAAATCCAAAACTTCACATTGATTTAAAGCCTGCTCTTGACAATAAAGAGCTTGACAGCAGGATATTAAAAGATTTCAGAAAATATTCAAATAAGGATTTTAAAAATGCCCTTGACGATCTGCTCCCTCAAAAAATAATACCGGTTATAATCAGACTTTCCAAAATAGATCCGGATAAAAAGGTGAACAGTATTACAAAGGAAGAAAGAGGTAAACTCCTTGGTATAATAAAGGATTTATCTTTAAGTATTACAGATACAGCAGGTTACAATGAAGCAGTTGTTACAAGAGGCGGTGTTTCTGTAGATGAAATAGACCCTTCAACCATGGAGTCAAAAATAATAAAAGGCTTGTATTTTGCAGGAGAAGTTATTGATGTTGATGCTTTTACAGGCGGATTTAATTTACAAATAGCTTTTTCTACCGGATATATAGCAGGAACTAATTGCTAAGGAGGAAAACACAAATGAATTGCTGTATTCGAGGTGCTGTTACAGTTGAGGAAAACAGCAGTGAATGTATTTGGGAAAATACAAAATTAATGCTTAATGAAATAATTAATGCAAATAATATAAACATTGAGGATATAGTATCAATATTCTTTACTTGCACAAGGGATTTGGATACAGCCTATCCTGCCGTTGCAGCAAGAGAAATAGGCATTGTTGATGCAGCACTTATGTGTGTTCAGGAACTTTATGTAAAAGGCAGTCTTAAAATGTGTATAAGAGCTGCTGTAAATATTGAAACAAATAAAAGACAAAAAGATATGCAGCATGTATATTTAAAAGGTGCCAAAAAACTTAGACCTGACATAGTAAATAAAAACAAAATTGATGCTGTAGCAATTGACGGTCCGGCAGGCTCAGGTAAAAGCACCGTTGCAAAGCTTATATCAAAGGAACTTGGGTATATATATGTTGATACGGGAGCTATGTACAGAACTGTGGGACTCTATTGCTTAAACAAAGGAATAAGCCTTTATGATAATGAAAAAATAAAAGAAGCTCTTCCTGATGTTGATATTAGCCTTGAATTTGAAAATGGTATTCAAAAAATATTTTTAAACGGTGAGGATGTTACAGACAAAATAAGAACTCAACCTGTTGCAGAAGCTGCCTCAATGGTTGCCGCAATTCCTGAAGTGAGAATACAACTTGTTGAAATGCAGCGTAAAATTGCAGAAAAAAACAATGTTGTTATGGACGGCCGTGATATAGGCACAAATGTACTTAAAAACGCTAAAACTAAAATTTATCTGGACGCTGATGTCTGCGAAAGAGCAAAAAGAAGATGCAGCGAACTTACAGAAAAATGTATTTCTTTTGACTATGACAATATAGTAAAAGAAATAATTGAAAGAGATAACTATGATAAAAACAGAGAAGTAAATCCTCTTGCAGTTGCAAAAGATGCAGTTGTTATTGATACAACAGGTCTTACAATTGAACAAGTTAAAAATAAAATTATGAGTATTGTGAAAGACTAACTTGTTTGAAATAATATTTCATTTTGCAACGTAATTTATAATTATCCTTTTGGGAGATAATAAAAAATATTCATATATACTGGAGGTTAATATGAAAATTATGCTTGCCAAATCGGCGGGATTCTGCTTTGGTGTTAAAAGAGCTGTGGACTATGCTTACAGTAAAGCAGGACAAAATAACATATATACCTACGGACCTATTATTCATAATAAAGAAGTAACAAGGGATCTGGCTGAAAAGGGAGTACATGTAACAGAAAATCTTGATGACGTACGTGAAGGCGAAATAATAATACGTTCACACGGAGTACCTCCCGAGGTATATAATGCAATTGAGGAAAGAGGTCTTAAATATACAGACTGTACCTGTCCTTTTGTAAAAAAAATTCATAATATAGTCAGAGAAAGTTATAATAAAGGTAAGACTATAATAATTGTAGGCAACAAAAGTCATCCTGAAATAATTGGTATAAACGGCTGGTGTAACAATACTTCAATTATTGTAAACTCTCTTGAAGAGGCACAAAATATACACCTTGACAAAGACAAGGAATATGCCCTTGTCGTACAAACAACATTTCAGACAGATGTGTTTGAAAGTATTGTTCAATGTCTGAACGAAAAAAGTGACAATATTGAAATATTCAGAACTATATGCTCTGCTACAGGCGACAGACAAAAAGAAGCCGTTGATATTGCTAAAATTGCTGATCAAATGATTGTTCTTGGCGATAAAAACAGCTCAAATACAAGGAAATTATATGAAATAAGCAAAAAATATTGCAAAAATGTATATTTATGTGAAAGAATTTGCGATTTAGAGTTGCAAAATCTTAAAAAAAATGGTACAATGGGGATAACCGCCGGTGCATCTACGCCATCGGTCATAATAAAGGAGGCAGTAAACGCTATGAGTGAAATGGAAAACAAATCTTTTGAAGAGATGCTTGATGATTCCTTAGTGACATTAAGAACAGGTCAAATTGTAAAGGGGACAGTAATCAGTGTATCAGATGCAGGTGAAGTATCTGTAAATTTAGGATATAAGTCTGACGGTATTATTGCAAGGTCAGAATTTTCTGACGATGAAAATGTAAATCCTGCTGATGTTGTTAAGCCTGGTGACGAAATTGACGTTTTTGTTATCAGAGTTAACGACGGTGACGGCAATGTTCAGCTTTCCAAAAAGAAAGTTGACGCTGATAAGAATTATGCTGTTATTGAAGAAGCTTTTAATAATGGTACAACTGTAACAGGTAAAGTTACTGAACAGGTTAAAGGCGGACTTATCGCTATGGTAAACGGTGCGAGAGTATTTGTTCCTTCTTCACAGATATCAAACAGATATGTTGAAGATTTATCCGCTTTTATAGGCAATGAGTATGAATTTGAAGTTCTTGAATTCGACAGATCCAAGAGAAGAATAGTTGTAGGAAGAAAGGCTTTAGTTCAAAAGGAAATTGACGCTAAGAGAGCTGAAGTATTTGCTTCTCTTCATGTTGGTGACAGAATTCCCGGCAAGGTAAGCAGAATTGTTGATTTTGGTGCCTTTGTTAATGTAGGTGGAGTTGATGGTCTTATCCATATTTCTGAAATGAGCTGGGGTCGTGTTAAGAAGGTTTCTGACGTATTAAGTGTTGGCGACGATGTTACAGTTACAGTTCTTGATGTAAATCCTGAAAAGGGTAAGATTTCTTTATCTCTTAAGGATCTTAACGCTGATCCTTGGAAAGATGCAGCTACAAAATATGCTGTAGGAAATATTGTTACAGGAAAAGTTGTAAGAATGGTACCTTTCGGTGCTTTTGTTGAACTTGATGAAGGTGTAGACGGTCTTGTTCACATTTCTCAGATTGCTTATAAGCATGTTGAAAAGCCTGAGGATGAGCTTACAATCGGTCAGGAAATTCAGGCAAAAGTTACAGAACTTGATCTTGAAGCAAAGAAGATCAGCCTGAGCATAAAAGAAACTCTTGAAAAACCTTCTAAAACTAAAGAAGAAACTGTTGAAGAAAATACAACAGATGAAGCAACAGAAAACGAATAATAATAAAACTTAATAAGGAGTGATAATAATGAAGTTTAAGCGTGTTTTAGCTTTATTGACTGCTGGTATTATGTCAGTTGGTTTTGCAGGTTGCGGCAGCAGCAGCGATTCAGAAGTAACCCAAAGTGCAGACAGCACTTTTAAAATCGGAGGTATAGGACCTCTTACAGGTGATGCGGCAAGTTACGGAATATCTGTAAGAAACGGTGCTCAGATTGCTGTTGATGAAATCAATGCAGCAGGCGGTGCAAATGGTATGCAGCTTGAACTTATATTTGAAGATGATGAATGTGATGAAGAAAAATCTGTAAATGCTTACAACACACTTATGGATCAGGGTGTAGGTGCAATTGTCGGTGCAGTTACAAGCGGATGCTCAATTGCTGTAAGTGCTGTAAGTGAGGCTGATGGTATTCTTCAGATTACACCAAGCGGTTCAGCTGCTGAGTGTACAAGTACTTCAAACACTTTCAGAATTTGTTTTACAGACCCACTTCAGGGTGAAACAATGGCTCAGTACATTATTGATAACGGATATAGTAACGTTGCAATTATATATAACAATGGTGATGAATACAGCAAGGGTATTCATGATTCATTTGTTGCTAAGTTTACTGAACTTGGCGGAAGTGTTGCAGTAGATGAGTCATTTACATCAGGAGATGTAGACTTTAATACACAGCTTACTAAGATTAAATCTTCAGATGCTGATTGTATTTTCTTACCAATATATTATTCAGAAGTTGCCTATATTACAGACCAGGCTGCTACTCTTGGTATAAGTCTTCCATACTTCGGTTGTGACGGTTGGGACGGAGTTATAAAGCAGTTAGACGGTGACACTACTAATATTAATGGTGCTACATTCCTTACACCTTTTATTTCAACCGATGATGATCCTAAGATTCAGCAGTTTGTTGAAACATACACTACTTTATACAATGCTGAGCCTGATCAGTTTGCCGCTGACGGCTATGATGCTGTATATGCCATTAAATTGGCTATTGAACAGGCCGATGGAGATACTTCTAACGAAGCATTAATTGAGGCTATGACTCAGATTACTGTTGACGGTCTTACAGGCGAAATGACATTTGACGAAAATGGTGAGCCAGAAAAGTCTGCTAAGGTTGCTATTATTCAGGATGGTGCTTATACAGCTGGATAATTTTAATGGTAATTTATTCTTTTTAATGATAGCATTGGAGTTATTCTTCAATGCTATCTTGTTTTATGTTAGAATATGTTAAATCTTTTACTTTTGCATTATGTTTTTATACGTTAAGATTGTTATAAACTCAGAAAGGAGGAAATAATTTTGCAGAGTTTTATTATGTTCATTCAACAGTTTATAAACGGATTGAGCCTTGGAAGTGTATACGCACTTATGGCACTTGGTTATACAATGGTTTACGGTATTGCAAAAATGCTTAATTTTGCTCACGGTGATATAATTATGGTTGGTGCATACACAGTTTCAGTTGTATGTTCTGTTCTTGGTATGTCCCCTGCCCTTGCAGTTATTGCAAGTATTGTTGTTTGTACTGCTTTGGGGGTTATTATTGAGAAAATCGCTTATAAACCCTTAAGATCTGCATCACCCCTGGCCGTTCTTATTACTGCCATAGGTGTAAGTTATCTTTTACAAAGTGTTGCCTTACTTATATTCGGTTCAAATGCAAAGAAAGTACAGTCTGTAGTTTCCTTAAACAGTATAAGAATAGGCAACATAGATTTATCCGGTGTAGCTCTTGTAATTATAGGAGTTACTGTACTTATTATGATTTGTCTTTCACTTTTTATAAATTGTACAAAAATTGGAAAGGCAATGCTGGCTGTATCTGAAGATAAAGGAGCAGCAGAGCTTATGGGTATTAATGTTAATGCAACAATTTCACTGACATTCGCCATTGGTTCTGCTTTGGCTGCCATAGCAGGTGTACTTTTTGTAAGTTCTTATGGATATGTTGATCCATACACAGGTTCCCTTCCCGGTATAAAGGCCTTTGTTGCTGCTGTACTTGGAGGCATAGGCTCCATTCCGGGAGCAATGCTGGGAGGTATTATACTTGGTATAATTGAGAGTTTATCAAAAGCTTATATATCTACTGATTTGGCAGATGCTATTGTTTTTGGTGTGTTGATCGTCGTTCTTTTGGTTAAGCCTACCGGTATGCTTGGCAAGAAGAGAATAACTAAGGTTTAATGAGGGTGGTAATTATGAAAAATAAGAAAACTATTATATATGCAGTAATTGCTGTTGTTATATTCATAGCCCTTGTTGCTTTAAACAATCTTGGTCTTTTAAACAGACAATATCAGGGCTTGCTTGTACCAATCTGTGTAAATATAATGCTTGCTGTATCTCTTAATCTTATTGTAGGATTTTTAGGAGAACTTTCTCTCGGTCACGCAGGTTTTATGTCAGTTGGAGCTTATGCAGGATGTCTTTTTACTGTACATGCAAATCTTCCTGTATATATTGAGCTTCCTATTGCTTTTATTATCGGCGGACTTGCAGCAGCAATATTTGGACTTATAATCGGTATACCGGCACTCAGATTAAAGGGTGATTATCTTGCCATTGTTACACTTGGCTTTGGTGAAATTATAAGATCCGTATTTAATTCTCTTGATATTCTGGGCGGTTCAGGCGGACTTAAAGGGATTGATAAATCAAGTAATTATATTGTTGCTTATGTTTTGGTTGTTATTACAATACTTGTTATTTCAAATCTCATTAATTCAAAGCATGGAAGAGCAATAAAGTCTATAAGAGATAATGTTATCGCCGCAGAATCAGTAGGTGTAAGTGTTGTGTACTACAAAATACTTGCCTTTGTTTTATCAGCATTCTTTGCTGGTGTTGCAGGCGTTTTATATGGACACAATCTTGCTATATTAAAGCCTGCCACTTTTGACTTTAACAAATCTATTGAAATTCTTGTTATGGTCGTTCTTGGCGGTATGGGCAATATTCCAGGAAGCATAATAGCGGCTATAATTCTTACAATGCTGCCTGAAGTTCTCAGATTTCTTTCAGACTACAGAATGCTTCTCTATGCAATTGCACTTATTGCTATGATGCTTTTCAGTTCCAATCCGACACTTGTTGCTTTCAGACAAAGAATATTTAAAAAGAAAGTTAAAGGAGGTAAATAATTATGGCTTTATTAGAGGTTAAAGAATTAGGAATCTCCTTTGGCGGTTTAAGAGCTGTTGATAATTTCAATCTTACTATTGAGGATGGTCAGCTCTATGGACTTATCGGACCAAACGGAGCAGGAAAAACTACTATATTTAATCTTCTGACAGGTGTGTATAAGCCTACAGATGGCACATTTAAATTTAATGGCGAAGAAATGTCAGGAAAAACACCTATCCAGATAAATAAAAAAGGCATTGCAAGAACATTTCAGAATATCAGACTTTTTAATCAAATGTCTGTTATCGATAATGTTAAAGTAGGACTTCATAACCATTTTCATTTTTCAGTTTTGGATAGTATATTAAGACTGCCTGCACATAATAAAGGTGAAAAAGAAATGACTGAAAGAGCTATGGAAATATTAAAGATTTTCGACCTTGACAGTGAGGCAAATCATCTTTCAAGCAATCTCCCCTATGGTAAGCAAAGAAAACTTGAAATTGCAAGAGCTCTTGCCACAAATCCAAAGCTTCTGCTTCTTGATGAACCTGCCGCAGGTATGAATCCGAATGAAACAGCAGAACTTATGAATACAATTGCACTTATAAGAGATAAGTTTAAAATTTCTATTTTACTTATCGAACATGATATGTCACTTGTAATGGGTATATGTGAAAAAATAGTCGTACTTGAATACGGCAGAGTTATATGTGATGATGTACCTGAGAATGTTAAAAACAATCCAAAGGTAATCGCAGCATATTTAGGTGATTAAGGAGGTGGAGAGATGCTTAAGGTTAATGACTTAAATGTATATTACGGTGCTATTCATGCTATAAAGGGAATATCCTTTGAAGTTAATGCCGGAGAAATTGTTTCACTTATAGGTGCTAATGGTGCGGGAAAGACTACAACTCTCCACAGTGTATCAGGACTTCTTAAATCAAACAGTGGTTCTGTAGAATTTATGGGTAAAAACATTACAAACCTTACTGCCGATAAAATTGTAAGGCTGGGTATAGGTCATGTTCCCGAAGGAAGAAGAGTATTTCAGGAACTTAGTGTTCATGAAAATCTGGAACTTGGAGCTTTTGCCGTTAAAGATAAAGCATTTATAAAAAATGAATATGAAAGAGTTATGACTCTTTTTCCAAGACTTAAGGAAAGAAGAAAACAGCTTGCAGGAACATTATCAGGAGGCGAACAGCAAATGCTTGCAATGGGACGTGCACTTATGAGCCAGCCTAAAATGCTTCTCCTTGATGAACCTTCAATGGGTCTTGCCCCTATTATTGTAAAAGATATTTTTGAAATAATAAAATCATGTAATGATGATGGTATGACTATTCTTCTTGTTGAACAAAATGCTAAAATGGCTCTTTCTATTTCCACCAGAGCTTATGTTCTTGAAACAGGCAAAATAGTTATGTCAGGAGAAGCTTC
>CAZGIC010000047.1:0-13770 GCA_964526435.1 uncultured Lachnospiraceae bacterium
ATTTTTAACATTATTTGTTAAATATTCACAATTTCCCTTTATAACTTTAATTTTCTGAAAGAAATAGTTCTGTAATATTTGGTGTGGTCGTCATACTATAGGCTCCCTTCCAAGGGAGCTGTCAGCCGCAGGCTGACTGAGGGTTTTATAAAACCACGCCAATTGACAAAGAACCTTTTTAATCAGTCAGCCGCAGGCTGACTGTTAGTGAAATTTGACAAAGTCAAATTTTGCGATATGAGGGTTTCATAAAACCACACTATTTGACTAGAACCACATTTCCTCCAAACAAACTAAAGACAGGGCTATTAACCCTGTCTCTGCTTATGCTTTGGGTTTTCGCAGATTATTCTGACAGCACCCTTTCTCTTAATTACTCTGCACTTTTCGCACATAGGTTTTACAGATGGTCTTACCTTCATTGTTCATTCTCCTTTCGCACTTTGCCTCTCCAGGTAATTCTTCCCTTAGTCAGATCATAAGTTGACATTTCTATTTTAACACTGTCACCGGGAATGATTCTTATAAAGTTTTTTCTGAGTTTACCTGAGAGATGAGCAATAATCTTATGTCCATTTTCCAGTTCAACCTGGAACATAGCGTTTGGAAGTTTTTCTACTACTGTGCCTTCAACCTCAATTACATCGTCCTTTGCCAAGGCTCTCTACCTCCTTCACAATCTCTTTACAATTTGTCATTATACTTAGCCAGAGCTTTTCTTATATCAGAATTGAGCAAATACAATTCATTTTCAATTTTATTCTTAACTTCATCATCAATATTCTTAGAAATCTGTATATGAATTTTTTTCTTTTTCTTTGGTTTTTCCAGTTTTCTCAAATCACCGTCAACAATAAATACATAGTCGTCATTGTAATCATATACAATAAAGGCCCTGCCCTTATCCCTGCCGCATTTTGAGAAAACAATCTGACCCTTTTGATACAATTCCTTCACCCCTATACTTAAGGTACTAAGGTTAAAAGCTCAGGCTCACCATCAGTAATGAGAACCGTATTTTCATAATGAGCAGACAAGCTGCCATCTTTTGTTACAACTGTCCAGCCGTCACTTAACTGCTTAACCTTGTAAGTTCCCACATTAACCATGGGTTCTATGGCAATAGTCATGCCCTTTATAAGTCTGGGACCTTTTCTGCCAAATCTGTAATTAGGCACATTAGGATCCTCATGCATTTCTCTTCCGATGCCATGCCCTACGTAATCACGAACTACTGAAAATCCGTTAGCTTCCACATAATCCTGCACAGCTCCTGATATTTCACATAGATGATTACCGTTTTTTGCATATTTTATACCTCTGAAAAAGCTTTCCCTTGTTACATCAATAAGCCTTTGGGCTTCAGATGAAATACTGCCCACGGCAAAAGTTCTTGCCGCATCACCGTGAAAGCCATTTATATATGCTCCCGTATCAACACTTATTATATCACCCTCCCGAAGGACTCTCTCCCCGGGAATACCGTGTATAACCTCATTATTTACTGAAGCACATACAGAGGCTGGAAAACCATATAGACCTTTAAAGGAAGGAACAGCACCCTGTGCTCTTATATACTCCTCGGCAATTTTATCAATATCCTTTGTAGTCATACCGGGTTTTAATTCTCTTTCAATAAGATTAAGGGTTTCACCCGTAATTCTGCCTGCAATTCTCATTGCCTCTATATGTATTTCCTTCTTTATCTTAATAGACATTATTCAATACCCTCTAATGCTTTAGTGACATTGTTAAATATTTCATTAATGTCGCCTACACCGTTTGTTCTCATAAGAATGCCCTTATTTTCATAAAAATCTATAACAGGAGCAGTTGTTTCATGATAAACCTTTAATCTGTTTAAAACAGTTTCTTCATTGTCATCTGCACGTTGTATAAGGGTTTCTTCGCAGTCATCACAAACACCCTCACTCTTAGGAGGATTATATTTTAAGTGATACATTTTACCGCATTTAGGACAGCTTCTTCTGCCTGACATTCTGTCAACAATAGTTTCATCATCAACATCAAAGCATATAACCTTGTCAAGACTTCCTACAATACTGTCCAGTCCCTCTGCCTGGCTAACATTTCTTGGATAACCATCTAAGATATAGCCCTTCTTGCAGTCATCGGCTTTAATTCTTTCAGCAAGCATTGCTGAAACAATATCATCTGATACAAGACCGCCGGCATTTATTATTTCACTGACCTTCTTGCCAAGCTCCGTACCCTTTTTAATCTGCTCTCTTAACAGATCACCTGTAGAAATATGTGCAATATCGTATTTCTTTGAAAGCATTTTAGCCTGAGTACCCTTGCCCGCACCGGGACAGCCGATAAGTACTAATTTCATTCCCTAGCATCCCCTTATATTTCTTCCCCCGACAAAAGTCAGGGGAAAATAAGATATTTATCAGAACCTTATTCTGATCGCTTTGTTTCTCATCTGCCCCGATTTACGGAGCAGATTATATTTATTTAATTCAAAAATCCCTTATAGTGTCTTATTAACAGCTGAGATTCAAGCTGCTTTAAGAGTTCAAGAGCAACACCTGAAACGATAAGAAGGGTTGTACCGCCGATTCCCATGCTTATTCCTGTTACCCACTCAATAACAATAGGCACAAAAGCAATTATTGCATATGAAATTGCACCTATTAATGAAATTCTGTCAACAATAGTCTGAATATAGTCTGCTGTCGGCTTACCCGGTCTTATACCAGGTACAAAACCGCCGCTCTTTTTCATATTTTCCGCAACTTCAACTGAATTGAATGCAAATGAAGTATAGAAGAAAGTAAAGCAGAATATCAGAATTATATATACAATTGTACCAACAGGCAGAAATCCTCTGCTGATTGGAAGGAAACATCTTGAGAAATGATTAAAGCTCAAGAGTTCGCTTAACCATGTAAGGAAACTGTTGTTGAAAAGCTGGTTAATTGTCTGAGGGAACTGTAAAAGTGAAACTGCAAAGATTATTGACATAACACCTGCAATATTTACCTTAACAGGTATAAATGAACTCTGTCCTCCGACCATTCTGTTTCCTATAAGCTTCTTTGAATACTGTACAGGAATTCTTCTTTCGCCGTCCTGAACAATAATAACAAAAGCCATCATAAGAACAAAAGCAACTAATATAACAACAACTCTTACCCAGCCCATTGCACTGCCCTGGGCACTTACATACAAGCTTATTGCACCATCATCAAGCTTATCAACAATGTTTGCAAAGATGATAAATGATGCACCGTTACCAATACCGATTTCAGTAAGCTTTTCACCTAACCACATTATGAAAATAGTACCTGTTACCATTGTAAGAACACCAACGATATATACTAACCAGTTAGGATTTGTAAAAGCTGAATGAACAGTATAAACCTGACCTATACCCTGAAGGAAAGCAAGGATCACTGCAGCAATTCTTGTATACTGAGAAATTCTCTTTCTGCCGTCTTCCCCGTCTTTCTGTATCTGTTCCAGCTTAGGAATAGCAACAGTTAAAAGCTGCATAATGATTGAGGCATTGATATAAGGACCAATACCCATAGCAAATATAGTACCGTACTGTCCTCCTGTAATAAGTGAATACAGTGTTAATGAATCACTTGTAGAAAGGTTTGACATATTAAGTCCCGGAATAGGTAAGTGAGTACCTAATCTAATGATGAACAGTACTAAAAGCATATATAATATCTTTGTACGTATATCCTTTACTGCAAATGCATTTCTAAGTATGCTTAACATTAGATCACCTCAGCTTTTCCGCCTGCAGCTTCAATCTTTTCCTTTGCAGAATTGCTGTAGTAATTAACCTGTACATTAAGCTTCTTTGTAATTTCTCCATTACCTAAGATCTTAACGCCGTCTCTTGCATTAGAGATAATACCCTTATCCATTAATGCCTGAACAGTAACATCAGCACCATCTTCAAATCTGTCATTTAAAAGACTTAAGTTTATAGCAACAATGTTCTTAGAATTAATGCACTTAAAACCTCTCTTAGGAATTCTTCTGTAAAGAGGCATCTGACCACCTTCAAAGCCAGGTCTTACACCGCCGCCTGAACGAGCGTTCTGACCCTTGTGACCCTTGCCTGCAGTTTTACCGTTTCCGGAACCGTGACCTCTGCCTCTTCTGAACTTATTAGATGTAGAGCCTTCAGCTGGCTTTAATTCATTTAAAAACACTAGGACGCACCTCCTTCAAATTAGATTTCTTCCACCTTAACCAGATGTCTAACCTGATTAATCATACCTCTTATTGCAGCATTGTCCTGCTGCTCTACAACAGCATGGAGCTTCTTTAAGCCAAGAGCTTCAACTGTTTTTTTGTGCTTAGGGATTGCACCGATAGTAGATTTAACTAATGTAATTCTTAACATCTCAATTTTCCTCCCTTATCAGCCCATGATTTCTTCTACAGTCTTGCCGCGAAGTCTAGCAACCTTCTCAGGAGAAGTAACTGCTGCAAGTCCTTCAAGTGTAGCATTTACAACATTCTTCTTGTTTCTTGAACCTAAAGACTTAGCTCTTATGTTCTTGATACCTGCAAGTTCAAGTACGGCTCTTGCAGGACCGCCTGCAATTATACCTGTACCTTCAGCAGCAGGCTTTAAAAGAACGCTTGAGCTGCCATACTTACCATAGATTTCATGATATATACTGTTGTTTTCGTTTCTCTCAACATAAACGATGTTCTTGATAGCATCTTCCTTGCCCTTACGGATAGCATCAGGGATTTCAATAGCCTTACCAATACCAACGCCTACGTGACCATTGCCGTCGCCTACTACAACTAAAGCAGAGAAACGCATTGTACGTCCACCCTTAACAGTCTTTGTTACTCTTTTAATAGTAACAACATTATCCTTTAAATCAAGGGTACTTACATCGATTTTTGTTCTCACGATTTTCCCTCCTTAATTAGAACTGAAGACCTGCTTCTCTGGCAGCGTCAGCTAAAGCCTGAACCTTACCATGATACACAAATCCGCCTCTGTCGAATACCACTGTTGTGATACCCTTTTCAAGTGCTTTCTTAGCTACAGCTTCGCCAACAGCCTTTGCAGCTTCAACATTGTTGGTTTTTTCAAGCTTTGACTTGATATCAGCTTCCATAGTAGAAGCAGCACAAAGTGTATTTCCTGCTGTATCGTCTATGATCTGAGCATAAATATGCATATTAGATCTGAATACTGCCAGTCTTGGCTGTTCAGCAGTACCGGAGATTTTATTACGTAATCTGTAATGTCTTTTAGCTCTGGCAACTGAACGTGATGGCTTATTAATCATCTTACATTCACTCCTTTATTACTTCTTACCGGTCTTACCAACTTTACGTCTGATTGTTTCAGTCGCATACTTAATACCCTTGCCCTTATATGGCTCAGGTGGTCTCTTAGTTCTGATTTCAGCAGCAAACTGACCAACCTTTTCCTTGTCGATACCTTCAACAATAATCTTATTATTCCCCTCAAGAGTAGTTGTAATTCCTTCAGGATCAAACATTTCTACGGGATGGGAATAACCAAGTGTTAATGTAAGCTTATTGCCTGACTTAGCAGCTCTGTAACCTACACCGTTGATTTCAAGTACCTTCTTGTAGCCGTTAGTAACACCTTCTACCATATTAGCAATAAGTGTTCTTGTTAAACCATGTAACTGCTTATATCTCTTTAAATCGCTTGGTCTGGTTACTGTAATTTCATTATCTGCAACCTCAATAGTTAAGTCATCAACTAACTTACGAGTTAAAGTACCCTTAGGTCCCTTAACAGTAATTACGTTACCATCCTCAAGCTTAACTTCTACGCCAGCCGGAATAGCAACAGGTAATTTACCTATACGTGACATATAATTTACCTCCTTCTATTACCATACGTAAGCGATTACTTCGCCGCCAACGCCGAGCTTTCTTGCTTCTTTATCAGTGATAATACCCTTGTTTGTAGAAACAATGGCTGTACCCATACCACCTAAAACTCTTGGTAACTCATCTCTGCCGGCATAAACTCTAAGACCGGGCTTTGAAATTCTCTTAATACCTGATATAACCTTTTCGTTCTTGTCAACACCATACTTAAGAGTAATGTGCATAGTCTTCTTTACGCCGTCTTCTATAATTTCATAACCTGCAATATAGCCTTCATTTGTAAGGATGTCAGCTATAGCCTCCTTCATTTTGCTTGAAGGTACATCTACAGTATCATGCTTTGCAGTGTTTGCATTTCTTATTCTAGTGAGCATATCTGCAATTGGATCACTCATTGACATTTTAAAATCCTCCTTTCAAATTACCAGCTAGCCTTCTTAACACCGGGGATCTGACCCTTGTAAGCTAATTCACGGAAGCAAATTCTACAGATACCAAACTTTCTTAAAACGCCGTGTGGTCTTCCGCAAATTCTACAACGAGTATAGCTCTGAGTTGAAAATTTAGGCTTTCTTGTCTGCTTTACTTTCATTGATGTCTTTGCCATAAGTCATTTGCCTCCTTACTTTCTAAATGGCATACCAAGCAATCTGAGAAGCTCTCTTGCTTCTTCATCAGTCTTTGCTGTAGTTACAAATACAATGTCCATACCTCTGATTTTATCGATCTTGTCATACTGTATTTCAGGGAACATTAACTGCTCCTTAAGACCTAAAGTATAGTTGCCTCTGCCGTCAAAAGACTCAGCACTTACACCTCTGAAGTCACGAACTCGTGGAAGAGATATGTTTATAAGCTTTGAAGCAAAGCTATACATTTTCTCGCCTCTTAAAGTAACCTTACAGCCAATTGGCATACCTGCTCTGAGCTTGAAAGCTGCTATTGACTTCTTAGCCTTAGTTACGATAGGCTTCTGACCTGAAATAATAGTCATATCCTTTACAGCTGAATCAATAGCTTTTGCATTTTCCTTAGCTTCGCCAAGACCCATATTTATAACGATCTTTTCAAGCTTAGGTATTTCCATTACATTCTTATAAGAAAACTTTGCCTGCATTGCAGGTGCAACTTCCTTCTCATAAAATTCTCTAAATGCGTTCACGAACTTAGTCCTCCTTTACAGAATTAATCGATTACATCGCCGGTTGTCTTTGCAACTCTGTGCTTAACACCGTCTTCAACTTTGTAACCGATTCTGGTTGGCTTACCTGCGTAAACATACATAACATTAGATGCATCAATAGGAGCTTCCTTTTCGATGATACCGCTCTGTGGATTCATTGGAGATGGCTTAACATGCTTTTTAATCTTGTTTACACCCTCAACAATAACCTTATTGTTCTTTACATCTACAACAAGTACCTTGCCTTCCTTGCCTTTATCCTTACCTGCGATAATCTGTACCTTATCGCCTCTTTTTATCTTCATACCGACCCTTACCTCCTATTATAATACTTCAGGTGCAAGAGATAATATCTTCATATACTGCTTTTCTCTGAGCTCTCTTGCAACAGGTCCGAAAATACGAGTTCCTCTTGGGTTCTTGTCTTCTTTTATAATAACTGCTGCATTTTCATCAAACTTGATGTATGAACCGTCAGGTCTTGATGCACCCTTTACAGTTCTAACAACTACAGCCTTAACAACTTCACCCTTCTTAACAACGCCGCCTGGTGTTGCATCCTTTACAGTAGCAACTATAACGTCGCCAATATTAGCATATCTTCTTGTTGATCCGCCTAAAACTCTGATACATAATAATTCCTTAGCACCTGAGTTATCAGCAACAACAAGTCTACTTTCCTGCTGAATCATTGTCGATTTCCTCCTTATATTCAGGAATTACTTAACCTTTTCTACTATTTCAACTAATCTCCATCTCTTATCTTTTGATAAAGGTCTTGTTTCCATAACCTTTACTCTATCGCCGATCTGACACTCATTATTTTCATCGTGAGCCTTTAACTTATAAGTTGTCTTCACAATCTTGTTATATAATGGATGTCTTACATTATTCTCAACAGCAACAACAATTGTCTTATCCATCTTATTGCTGATAACCTTACCGATTCTTGTTTTACGAAGATTTCTTTCCACCAGATTGTCCTCCTTCCGATTATATAACTTTTATTAAAGTGCCTTTTCCTTCTGAGTGATTACAGTCTGAATTCTGGCAATGTTCTTACGAACAAGGCTGATTCTTGCTGTATTCTGTAACTGATTAGTAGCATTCTGGAATCTTAAGTTGAATAATTCCTTCTTAGCTTCAACCAATTCATTGTTTAACTCAGCAACAGACTTATTCTTTAATTCTTCAACATATTTCTTAGTCTTCATTAATTGTCACACTCCTTTTCCAAATCAGCGCGTGATACAATCTTACACTTAACAGGTAACTTGTGAACTGCAAGTCTTAAAGCTTCTCTGGCAGTTTCTTCAGATACCCCTGCTATCTCAAACATAACTCTGCCCGGCTTAACAACAGATACCCAGTACTCAGTTGAACCTTTACCGGAACCCATTCTTGTACCCATAGGCTTTAATGTAATAGGCTTGTCAGGGAAAATCTTGATCCAAACCTTACCGCCTCTTTTAATATATCTTGTCATAGCAATTCTGGCTGCCTCTATCTGCTTTGAAGAAATCCAGCCCGGCTCCATAGCAACTATACCGAATTCACCGTAAGTGATCTTGTTACCTCTTGTAGCCTTACCAGTCATACGGCCTCTGAACTGCTTACGTCTTTTAACTCTCTTAGGCATTAACATTACTGAACACTTCCTTTCTTACCATTTTTTTCAGGAAGTACCTCACCCTTGTATATCCAAACCTTAACGCCGATCTTACCGTAAGTTGTGTTTGCCTCAGCAAAACCATAGTCAATATCAGCTCTTAAAGTCTGAAGAGGGATAGTACCGTCGTGATAAGATTCAGTACGAGCCATTTCAGCACCGCCAAGACGACCGCTGCATGTAGTCTTGATACCCTTAGCACCAAACTTCATTGTAGACTGCATAGCCTTCTTCATAGCTCTTCTGAATGTAACACGGTTTTCAAGCTGTCTTGCAATATCCTCAGCAACTAACTGAGAATCAAGCTCAGGTCTCTTAATATCTTCAATGTTTACCATTACCTTCTTGTCTGTCATCTTCTGTAATTCATTGTTTAATTCCTGAATTGCAGCACCGCTCTTACCGATGATGATACCAGGCTTTGAAGTGAAAATAGTAATCTTAACTCTTTCATTAGTTCTCTCAATAGCGATTTTAGAAACGCTGGAGTTAGCTAATTTATTCTTAATATAAGTTCTAAGCTTATTGTCTTCTACTAAGAAGTTAGCATAATCTTTCTTATCAGCATACCATGTTGAATCCCAGTCCTTAATAATGCCAACTCTTAATCCATGTGGATTTACCTTCTGACCCATGGTTGACCTCCTTATTTCTTCTGATCTAAGTATATTGAAATGTGAGCAGTCTTCTTATTAATTCTGTAAGCTCTGCCCTGTGCTCTAGGACGAATTCTCTTAAGAGTTGGTCCCTGATTAGCAAATACATCAGCAACATACAAATCATTAACATCTAATTCCAGGTTATTCTCTGCATTGGCAACAGCAGATTTTAAAACTTTCTCTATAATTTCAGCAGCATATCTTGGTGAATAAGCAAGTATAGCCATAGCTTCACCAATACTCTTACCCTTAATCTGTTCTAAAACAATTCTGGCCTTTGTGTCAGAAACTCTTACAAATCTGGCATGAGCCTGAGCTCTTCTGTCCTTATTCTGTTCGTTTCTGTCTCTTTTTATCTGGCTTCTGTGTCCCTTAGACATTAAGGCTTCCTCCTTTACGAAAAATTATCTAACCTTTGACTTCTTTTCAGCGTCCTTACCGTGACCTCTGTAAGTTCTTGTCAAAGCAAATTCACCTAACTTATGACCTACCATATCCTCTGTAATATATACAGGAACATGCTTTCTGCCGTCATGAACTGCAATAGTATGACCTATCATTTCAGGAAAGATAGTAGAACGGCGTGACCAGGTCTTTATAACATTCTTTGTATTAGCTTCATTCTCAGCAATAACCTTCTTCATAAGATGGTCATCACAGAATGGTCCCTTTTTAAGTGATCTACTCATTATCAGGTCCTCCTATTATTTATTTCTACTACGAACTATATACTTGTTTGAAGCCTTATGCTTCTTTCTAGTCTTAAGACCAAGAGCAGGCTTACCCCATGGAGTACTTGGTGCAGGACGACCAACAGGTGCTCTACCTTCACCACCACCGTGTGGATGGTCGTTAGGGTTCATAACAGAACCTCTTACAGTAGGTCTGATACCCATATGTCTCTTCTTACCTGCTTTACCAATGTTTATAAGTTCATGATCTGAGTTACCAACCTGACCGATTGTAGCTCTGCAGTTAATAGGTAATAATCTCATTTCGCCGGATGGAAGTCTAACTGTTGCATACTTACCTTCCTTAGCCATTAACTGAGCAACATTACCTGCTGAACGAACAAGCTGTCCGCCTGCACCGGGATACATCTCAATGTTGTGGATCTCAGCACCAACAGGAATATCCTTCATAGCTAATGCATTACCAACTCTGACTTCAGCGTTTTCACCGCTCATTACAGTGTCGCCAACCTTTAAACCGTTAGGTGCAAGTATATATCTCTTTTCACCGTCAGCATAGTTTAATAAAGCAATATTAGCTGTTCTGTTTGGATCATATTCAATAGCAACAACCTTTGCAGGGATGCCGTCTTTATTTCTTTTAAAATCAATAATTCTGTATTTCTTCTTAGAACCGCCGCCAATGTGACGAACAGTTATTTTACCCTGATTATTTCTGCCTGCAGTCTTCTTAATGTGTACTACAAGGCTTTTTTCGGGAGTTGATTTTGTAATTTCAGAGAAGTCAGAAACTGTCATCTGTCTTCTTGAAGGTGTATAAGGCTTAAATCTCTTAATACCCATTTTTTACACTCCTTTTCCAAATATTCGCAAACACTTTTGTGTCTATACTTTATTTTTTATATCCGAACAATTTCTTTGCAGCAACTGATTTTATTTACAGTCATTTCAGTTTGCAAGAAACAAAACTTTAAATTAAAATCTCTTTTATCTAATGAATTTTAATTTTTGAATTTATTTCTTTATAATTACATACCTGCAAAGATTTCAATTTCCTTACTTTCTTCAGTAAGCTGAACGATGGCTTTCTTTCTTGCATTTGTCTTACCAAATGTATAGCCTCTTCTCTTAGTCTTGCCAACGCAGTTCATAGTATTAACTGAAGCAACCTTAGTTCCTTCAAACATCTTTTCAACTGCCTGCTTGATCTGTATCTTAGTAGCCTCTGGGTGAACATAGAAAGCGTACTTCTTTGAAGCCATATCATTCATAGTTTTTTCTGTAACAACAGGCTTTAATATAACGTCATAATATTTAATATCTGCCATTATGCGTACACCTCCTCGATCTTTGCTACAACATCTTTTGTTAATACAAGTGTGTCATACTTTAAAATATCGTATACATTTATAGTGTTAACTGAAGCAGTCTTAACTGTAGGGATATTTCTTGCAGCGATTACTGCATTGCTGTTATTATCCTCAACTACTACTAAAGACTTAGCTGCATTTAAGTTATTTAAAACAGAAACCATTTCCTTAGTCTTAGGATTTACTGTTAATTCGTCAACAACAACAAGCTTTCCGTCATTAACCTTAGTAGTTAATGCAGACTTAAGAGCTAATCTCTTAACCTTCTTGTTTAATTTGAATGAATAATCTCTTGGCTTTGGTGCAAATACAACGCCACCGCCAGTCCACTGTGGTGAACGGATAGAACCCTGTCTAGCTCTTCCTGTACCCTTCTGTCTCCAAGGCTTTCTTCCGCCGCCGCGAACTTCAGCACGAGTTAAAGCACTCTGAGTACCCTGTCTCTGGTTAGCAAGATACTGAACAACTGCCTGATGCATAACGTGAGTGTTTACCTCTACTGCAAAAATACTGTCATTTAAATCTATTGTACCAACTTCGCTTCCGCTCATGTTGAACATTTTTACATTTGCCATTAGGTCTTCCTCCTTCCGTAAAGATTAATTAAGCCTTTACGCTATCCTTAATTACAAGTATTGAACCCTTGCTTCCTGGTACTGCACCCTTAACAAGCAATAAGTTCTTTTCAGCATCGGCCTTAACGATTTCAAGATTCTGAATAGTAACCTTAACATTACCCATGTGACCTGCCATCTTCTTACCCTTCTTAACCTTACCGGGTGTAGTAGCAGAACTCATAGAACCAACTGCTCTGTGGAACTTTGAACCGTGAGCCATAGGTCCTCTGTGCTGACCGTGTCTCTTAATAGGACCCTGATATCCCTTACCCTTAGAGATACCTGTAGCGTCAACCTTGTCACCGGCTGCAAAAACATCAGCCTTGATTTCGTTTCCTGTTTCATAGCCTTCAACTGAATCAAATCTGAATTCCTTAAGAACTTTCTTAGGCTCAACATTAGCCTTTGCGAAATGACCCTTAACAGGCTTTGTAACTCTCTTTTCCTTTACTTCGCCGAAACCAACCTGTACAGCATTGTAACCGTCGTTTTCAACTGTTTTAACCTGTGTAACAACACATGGACCTGCCTCAAGAACAGTTACAGGAACAAGTAAACCGTTCTCATTGAAGATCTGTGTCATACCAATCTTCTTAGCAATAATTGCCTTTTTCATGATTTTTACCTCCATAATAAACTCTACAGCGGATTATTCTTTTAAAGAACAATCATTCTAGGTCTACATAAGGCTTTTTTCTTATATAAACCAAATTTCTTTGAACTTTTTTTGTGAGCTTTTATCATCGTCATACGCTCATATTTCGGAAAATCGTGAGCAAGCTCCCATTTTCCTTCAACAAATTACATAACTTTTAATGTAATATCTACGCCAGCAGGTAAATCAAGTCTTGATAAAGCATCAGCAGTCTTGTTTGTTGGCTGTAATATATCGATAAGTCTTTTGTGCGTTCTTAACTCAAACTGTTCTCTTGAATCCTTATACTTGTGAACAGCTCTAAGAATTGTCACAACTTCCTTCTTTGTAGGAAGAGGTATAGGACCACTTATTTTTGCACCTGTTTTCTTAGCTGTTTCAATAATCTGAGCAGCTGACTGATCGATTAAATTATGATCGAATGACTTAAGACTGATTCTAATCTTCTGATTAGCCATAAAAAAAGTCGCCTCCTTTTCGTACTTTTAAACTTCTAGCACGACAAGTGGTGACTGCACACTTATCCGCAGTAAGGGTCTGCAACTCAGGGCATAATCTGCCCCTCCCTATCATCTGCTTCAATATTAGCACAGTGACCTTGTCGCCCGGTTTCTTGAACTGGACATTGCTCCATGAAAAAACCTCTGTAACCTATGTGTTTATCAGCTACAGAGCAACCTTTCACTTCATCGCTCCTAATGTCACAACAATGGTATTTTAACACATTTCAAATTAAATTGCAAGCTTTTTTTTCGTTTTTTTAACATTTTTTTTGCCAAATTTAGCAAACACCTTACCATAACCAATACCCACTTCCGCAGGTAACTATGCCTCCCTTCTAAGGGCTGGGAACCGCTTTAGCGGTGGAGGGTTTTCACTCCTCCCTCCTCCCTCCACACTCCACACTCTTTCCCCACTCTTTCCCCACTCCTCCCTCCTCACTCCTCACTCCTCACTCTTTCCCCCTCCTCACTCTTTTCCCCCCTCCTCACTCATTTTACAAATCCACATACACAACGCTATTCCCATTATCTTCAACAAC
>CAZGIC010000047.1:13870-16883 GCA_964526435.1 uncultured Lachnospiraceae bacterium
CTCACTCATTTTACAAATCCACATACACAACGCTATTCCCATTATCTTCAACAACTTTCAGCAAATCTTCAAATTTAAGCCACACAGTAGCAGTATTTTCATTAGGATGAAAACCAACCTTTTCATCACCTATAAGATCTCTGTCAAACACAAGCTCAACCTTACACTCACTGTCATTTAAAATACCGAAAGGACTAACAGACCCCTGTGTCAGCTTAAGACATCTTTCAAGTCTTTCAGCAGAGCCAAAGCTCAGTCTGCTTGAACCGATCTGTTCCCTTACGCTTTTAAGGTCAACTTCCTTATGCTCAGGAGCCACAAGAAGAAAATGCCTCTTACCGCTTCCATCTCTTAAAAACAAATTTTTGCACCCTGTCCCCTTATCAAATATACCAAGCTTGTCCACTTCTTCAATAGTAAAAGCCGCCTGGTGTTCATCAACCTCATATGTAATGCCAAGCTCATCAAGCTTGTCATACACCTGTTTTTTAACGTCCATTTTCATTTCTCCTTTTCAAATATTTCAGGGCACACCCGTCCTTTTATTTCACAGCAAAGGCAGTGCCTTAATTTAATCATATCCTCTGACAAACAGTATACAGCAGCAACACATATTTTTCAACATTATTCTTTGTCTTTTTTCGTTATTTCATTAATAATGCTTGCCGTTATGATTCCCGACGGAAGAGCAATAAGAGTAATTCCCATTACAGCCGTTATCATACTTACAAGCCTTCCGCATAAAGTTTTCGGATATATATCACCGTAACCTACAGTAGTGAGAGAAATTACAGCCCAGTACACAGCTTCAAAAAAATTGTCAAAACTGCTTTTTTCTGCATTAAACATAAACAGAGCCGTTATAAATATATATCCCCCTGCCACAAAAAGCACCTTAAACAAAATGCCTTTTATCATATTATATATGTCATCAATACAGGTGAAAAAATCCATATACCTTAATATTTTAAATATTCTGAAAACCCTGAATATTTTACCCACAGGCAAAAGTGAAATCAAATCGATCACAGCACCCAGAGTAAAAGGATATATAACAAAACTTATTCTTCCCCTACCTATTATATAGTCGCTTACAATAAATCTCAGCACATAGTCAATTGCAAGAACAGCAACAGTTGCCCTTTCCATAATATAAAAGCTTGACAGTTCTCTTTTAAACATAAGGGGAACTATACTTATTACTGCAACAGTGCTTATAAACACATCATAAAAATAATTAATGTCCCTTTTATCGGATTTTTTAATGAGATTATATATTCTCTCACGCATAGAATCACCCTTTTTAGTATGCCCTTTTAAATTTATTATATTTATTAAATTTGTAAAATTTATGTTAAATCTAATTCTTTTTTAATTTTTATTCAATGACTATTTAATTTTAAAACACTATACTAATACACACAACAGATAAATAAATTGAAACCTCCTTTGTTGACACTGTCTGTTACAAACAGTCCTCTCTTTTAAAGAGAGAGGGCTGACTGACAGTCAAACCGAAGGACAATAACTTTAAATATTGATTGTAATGAAAGGGGAATACATATGTCTAAAGAAGTTTTCAGCAGGACAGAAGAAAAATATATAATCACAAAATCATTATACGAAGAAATAGTAAAGGACCTTCAGGGTAAAATGGAAGCAGACGGCTACAGCAAAAACGGAAGCTTTTATCAGATATGCAATATATACTATGATACATATGATAACAACCTTATAAGAACATCTTTACAAAAGCCTAAATATAAGGAAAAGGTTCGTCTTCGTTCCTATGGCACACCAAACAAGAAATCAATAGTATTTCTTGAAATAAAGAAAAAATTTAAGGGCTGTGTTTATAAAAGAAGATCAGAATTTACACTTGAGGAAGCTTACAATTTTGCAGCTACAGGCGAAACTCCTATAATAAAGGATTATATGAATCCTCAGATTATAAAGGAATTAAGCTATGCAATTAAAATATACAATCTTATGCCAAAAGTTTTCTTAGCTTATCAGAGAAGAGCATTTTTCGGCATTGAAGATAACGAATTCAGAGTAACTTTTGACAGAAACATTATATCAAGACGTGAAGACGTAGGACTTGAACACGGTGTTTTCGGAGAAAGAGTAATACCTGAAGATGAAATGATAATGGAAGTTAAATACGGCGAAAGAATGCCTCTTTGGT
Source organism: uncultured Lachnospiraceae bacterium (assembly GCA_964526435.1). Lineage (GTDB taxonomy): Bacteria > Bacillota > Clostridia > Lachnospirales > CAG-274 > Gallispira. The sequence continues at coordinate 16,059 of CAZGIC010000047.1, forward strand.
TTATAGAGATTTTAAGAAAACACAATCTCACTAAATCAAGTTTTTCAAAATACGGTACTGAGTATATAAAATATATTAAAAAAGGATACAGGGAGGTCAAAAAATATGCTTAATAATGTTTCTGACACTTTATACTCAAACACATTAGCCATTGAAACAATGGTAATAGCCTTTATACTTGGCTTACTTATTACATTCACCTATATGTTTACGGCAGAAAGAGAGGACTATAATAACAGTCTTTGCTACACTCTTGTTATAGTTCCCGTTGTTGCAGCAGTTGTTATAATGCTTATAGGCAACAGCATTGCAGCAGCCTTAAGTATCAGCGGAGCCTTTGCTCTTGTAAGATTCAGAAGTGAGCCTGGCAGTCCCAAGAATATTGCCTATATATTTGCAACAGTTGCAATAGGTCTTGCATGCGGAATAAGTTATTATATCTGTGCAATTATATTTACAATATTCCTTTGCCTGATAATGATAATTCTTACAAAGCTCAACTTTGGCGGTTCAGGTGTAATGAAAAGACGCCTTAAAATTTTAGTACCTGAAAGCCTTGACTTTGAAGGTGCTTTCGATGAACTCATTGATAAATATTCTATTTCTCACAGGCTTGTTAAAGTATCCACTCTTGATCTTGGAAGTATTTACGAGCTTGACTATAAGCTGATCATGAAAAATGACACAGCTACAAAGGAATTTATCGACGAGCTGAGATGCAGAAACGGAAACCTTTCCGTATCTCTTCTCCTTGATGCAAAAACAGATTTTTAAATTTTTTCATAACAATTTTTCATAACAAATCCTTTCAAAAAAGAGCTTACC
>CAZGIC010000048.1:0-16049 GCA_964526435.1 uncultured Lachnospiraceae bacterium
AAAAAAAATGCCTGTAATTCAAAAAATTACAGACATCTGAAATCATATCACTGCTAAACAATATTAATAACACGAAGCCGGACTGTAAAGACAATCAAACTTCTCTTTTTCCTCAGTAGTCATAAATTCGCTGTATCTTTCAATACCTGACCCAAGGAAAGCCTCAGCCGTATCCTTTGTAACCTCATTATTAAGCCATACCTTAACACAGGTATAAGCTTCTTTTACATTACCTATATTTTCAAGCATACTTATATAAGCTCTCTGCATTTCCTTATCAGAAATATCCATTGCAAGATATTTTTCATAGGCATCTACAGCCTTAAGTGCATAATTGAACTTTGTATAGCCTGAAAAATCGAAAAGCATACTGTTGCATTTAGCATAAATTTTCAAATCTTCTTTATCCATTTTAAAAATAGGATCAAGAGCCATTTTGCTTGTAAGCTTTTCTACATTATTTTTAAGTGATTTTATTCCGCCTTTAATTACACTGTTAAATTCGTTTTCATATTTTCTACTCATATACATTACCCCGTTTCCAAAAAAACAGCAGTGATTCCGCAGTTAAATATTGTTAATTTAACCACAACCATATTATACTACCAAATCCAGAAAAAAACAACCAAAATCCCAAGTTGTAATATTTCTGAAATATGTTAAACATTAATAAAAAACTATATTATTTTATTCATAATAGACAATTTTATTTTATAATTTTATGCACTTTAAACATTTTCGACCAAATGTTTAAATACCGTGAACTTTAAAATATTCAAAAAAACAGTGTAATTGATTTGAAAATTCATCAATTACACTGTTTCAATTAACCAATAATTTCCATTATTTTAGATATAACAACAGCAGCCTGTGTTCTTGTGGTATTGTCCTTAGGAGCAATTTCTCCGCCCATACCGCTTACAATGCCCTGTTCAACCATAGCCGCAAGGCTGTCAACTGCATAAGCTGAAATTTCATTTCTGTCACTAAACTGGTCAAGAACAGAATCATCGCCTGTTATCTCACTGCCAAGCTGACTTTCAAGAGCTTTCTTTGCAAGTATCATCATATCCTGTCTTGTTATATAGCTGTTTGGAGCAAATGAGCCGTCAGGATTACCTGTTGCTATTCCCATTTCCTTAGCTATAGCACAGGCATTTGCATAATACGCCCCTGCCTCAACATCAGTAAAGTTATCTCCCGTTGTTTCAGCAGATGTATCAATTCCCAGACCTCTTAAAAGCATAATTAAGAAATCAGCTCTTTTAACATTGTCATTAGGCTTAAATGTACCGTCAGGATAGCCGTTTATAACTCCCTTTGAAGCAAGCTCCATAATATAGCTGCGTCCCCAGAAATTGTCGGCAACGTCACTGAATGAAACAACAGTTGTATCTGTTTCGCCTGAAGCAGTGCCTGCAGCTGCACCATCTTCAGTTGTGCTTTCACTTGCAGACTCTGATGAAGCTGATGAACTGCTGCCTGAGCCGCCGCTTCCTGAACTGCTGCTGCTTGAACTGCTGCTTGAGCTTGAATCGGAAGAGCTTGAAGTAGTTGTTTCAGTTGAAGTAGTTGTTTCAGTAGTTTCATCATCTGAACTTTCACCGTTAATTGTTACACTTCCGCTTCCTGCATCAAAGGAAAGAGTTACGCTTGTACCGCTCTCATCAGTGTAGCTTCCTCTTATATCATTCATACTTATTTCTGCGGTACCGCTTTCTATAGCTCTGAACTTCATTCTCAGCAGTGTACCTGTACCTGTATAATTTACTCTTACCCCGTCCACTCTGTAAGAAAGCAGGTTAGCAAGCTTTATTCTTCCAAGCTGACCTGCAGATGTAACGCCGTCAGCCATTCCAAGATAATCTTCATCCCCTTTTGACGGAACAAAACTAATTCTTGCATTTACATTTGTATATGAAAATATAGAATAATTAACACCATTATCATCAGTAAAAATAATCAAATCATCGGGAATATCAGCAACATCACATTCCAGAGCCTCAATTTTTGAAGCGTCAAAATCAACATAACACTGCATACTGTTATATCCCGTAGGATTATCAGTAATTTTAAAGTCAACGTAAAATTCATCACCAACATCAACATTTGAGTCACTTACAACACAGTCAATTGAAATTGTATCGGCACCCATACTAATTACAGGGACAGACATAGCAATTGCTGCCGCAAGAATACCTGATAAAATTTTCTTAAGCATTTTTTATACCTCCTAAAAGTAAACTCTTTTTTATTGTAGCATATTCCCCAATTTTTTTCAATGATTTATTATTTATATCTGTCTTTATATACAATATAATCCGGTATACAAACAATAATTATAGCAAAAAACTCTCTGTCACATTATTATGACAGAGAGTTGCAAGCATTTCTTGCATTTCTTGCAATCTTTTTTTAATCCCCAAAAGATATTCCCACTCTTCTTGCCGCCATAACAGCCTCATCATCAGCCGGCACAGCCTTAAGCTTTCCTGCAATCTCACTTAAAGGCACAGCCACAGTCATACCATTTCTAAGTCCCACCATATTGCCGTATTTTTTATTCTTTATAAGCTCTGCGGCAAAGGAACCGAAACGTGTACACAATACTCTGTCATAAGGATTCGGAGCACCGCCCCTCTGAATATGTCCCGGCACAGCAACCCTTACCTCATGATTTGTTATTTCCATAATTTCATCTGCAACCCTGTAAGCAATTGATGACTGTTTCATATCAGCTCTTGAAGCCTTAAATTCTTTCTTACTCATTTTGCTTTCTTCTACAGATATTGCCCCTTCGGCAACGGCTATTATAGAAAATCCTTTGTTATCTGCGGTTCTCTTTTCAATTTCGTTCTTAATTTTATTAATATCATAAGGTATTTCCGGTATAAGAATAATATCCGCACCCCCTGCAATACCTGAATATAGGGCAAGCCAGCCTGCCTTATGTCCCATAATTTCAACAACAAATATTCTTCCGTGAGAAGTTGCAGTAGTATGAATTTTATCAATTACATCAGTGGCAACATCAATAGCAGAGTGGAAACCAAATGTCACATCTGTTCCCCACAAATCGTTATCAATTGTCTTTGGCAGTGTAATAACATTAAGCCCCTCTTCCGCTAAAAGGTTTGCAGTTTTATGGGTACCGTTTCCACCAAGTATAACAAGACAATCAAGGTCCAGTTTTTTATAAGTTTCCTTCATTGCCTTAACCTTGTCAACACCGTTTTCTTCTATAACACGCATTTTCTTAAAAGGCTGTCTTGATGTTCCAAGTATTGTACCGCCCAGTGTAAGTATTCCCGAAAAATCTTCCTTTTTAAGCTTTTTGTAATTACCTTCAATAAGCCCCTTATATCCGTCTAATATACCATAAATAGTAACATTACCAAGCTCATTGTAAAGAGTTTTGGCAACACCTCTTATTGTAGCATTAAGTCCCTGGCAGTCACCGCCGCTTGTAAGCAAAGCAATTTTCACAATATTCGTCCTCCTTGTACATTTTTATCATTATACATTCTGCAAAATGTGTTTTATATATAAATCCACAATATCAATATCTGTATAGGTATAAACCATTCTGCTTCCCACAACATCTTCTATTTCATTAAATATAATTTTACCATTATTAAACACAAAGTCAATACCCGCAAAGTCAAAATCAAAAAGTTTAATTATTTTTTCGATTTCCCCCATCTCGTAATTATTGAGATTGTAAACAGAAGCCTGTCCCCCTAAACAGAAATTGCTTCTGAAATCTGTTTTTGACTCTCTGAGCATAGCTGTAATTATTTTATTACCTATTACATACACTCTCAGGTCTTTTCCCTTGTCTGATGCCACATCCTGTATAACATAATTGTCCCCCTCATAAAGGGGCATAAGCTCCATAAGCTTATCATAGCTTTCAGCCATATTTACCCTGTCACCGCCATGGCTGTTTTTAGGCTTTATAACAACAGGGAAATTAAATCCCTCATCACTACTATAATATGTGGGCATTATTTCAACACCTTTTTCACTTACATATTTGTATGTAAGTGCCTTATCATTGCATATTTCAGACACAAAGCTGTTGTTAAAACATCTCACACCCCTGCTTTCAAGCTTTTTTGTTATATCGGGTCTTATAGCTCTTACAACAGCAAAATCCGGTACTTTTTCATAATCAATTTCATCTGTATAAACAAGCTCAAGCTCCACGCCTTTATTTTTGAATTTTTCAATATACCAGCCTATATAGTTTTCATTTCTTACAGCATCTTCTCTGTTGTATATAATATATCCTTTCACACTAACTAATCACTCCCGAAATATATTCTGCAATTTTCTCCGCAACATTTACCCCCGTGCAGTCATAAATATTTTTAAAGTGAGCATTTGAATTAACTTCACACACAAGGGGTCCTCTTTCACTAAAGAGTATATCCACCCCGCCAAAATCCAATTCAAGTATTTCACAGACTTTCTCAGCAATGGCAGTTTCCCTTTCATCAGGAGTATAGGGGATCATACTTCCGCCATTTGTAATATTTGCTCTGAAATCAGATTCATTATATCTCATCATTGCCGTTACAGCTTTACCCCCAACCATATTTATTCTTATATCCCTGCCTCTGCTTTCAGCTATAAATTCCTGAAATATAAGAGGCTCTCTTGTATTTTTTACAATGTTTAAAGCATCATTAATATTTTCAGCCATATATACCTGCTGACCAAAAGAACCATAGCACTCTTTTATAACAACAGGAAGTCCAAGCTTTTTTACAGCATCATACACAAAGTCTGTATTATTATAGCCTATATTCCTGTATGTCATAGGCACAGCAATAGTTTTGGGCATAGGCACCTTGTTTTCAAGCTCAATGTATGTCAGTGCCTTGCTGTCGCAAATCTCAATTGCCTTAGATGAATTGAAAAGCTTTAATCCCATTTTTTCAAGCCTTTTAGCAAGAGGAATGTCCTTATCCCAGAAAAGGACAAAATCAGGGACACACCTTATTTCATCAATACCTGCAAGTTCAGTATTTGTATATACCTCAATTGTATGCCCCTTTTTTTCAAAAGCGGCCTTAAGCCAGTCATATATTTCATTAAATTTATTGCTGTTTAAAAATCCGTTTACAACAAGCCAGCCCTTAATATCTATCACTTCTTTCAATTTATTTTACCCTGCTAATTTCTAACTTACTTCAGCTCCACTCTCTTCATTCCTAACTCCCCTAGCTCCACTCTAAACACAGTGTGTTTTCCTCGCTGAATTTGACAACTCCCCTCACTCCTCACTCCTCACTCCTAACTCCTAACTCCCTTTGCAAACTCAAAATCTATAGTCCTCATTTCAAGACTAGCCCTTACAAGAACTACTTTCACATTATCCCCTATAGTATAAGTCTTGTGAGTATTTTCACCTATATACCTCATATTTTCCTCATCAAATTCATAGTAATCATCATCAAGATCCTTTACAGACACCATACCCTCAACGGTATTAGGAAGCTCAACATAAATTCCCCATGAAGTAACACTTGATATAATGCCCTCAAATTCCTGACCGACCTTATCCTGCATAAATTCAACTATCTTGTACTTGTCAGTTTCCCTTTCGGCATCATCTGCACGCCTTTCATTTACTGAACACTGTGACGCCACCTCTGTAAGTATCTTCTTATAATGCTTTATTCTCTTTTCGTCAAGTCTGCCTTCAAGGTACTCACTTATAATTCTGTGTATCTGCAAATCAGGATACCTTCTTATAGGCGAAGTAAAATGACAGTAATATGTTGCCGCAAGTCCGAAATGTTTTCCGTTTTCGGCAGTATATTTAGCCTGTTTCATACTCCTAAGGGTCATACGGTGAATAAGCATTTCCTCAGGCTTTCCCTTAGTCTGCATCAGTAACTGCTGATAGCTCTTCGGATGCTTTGAACTGCCTTTAAGCACATATCCGAAAGGAGCAACAATAAGCTGAAGCTTGTCATACTTGTCCTCATCAGGCACCTCATGGGTTCTGTAGACAAAAGGCAGTTCAAGCCAGTAAAAATGCTCTGCAACAGTTTCATTTGCCGCCAGCATAAACTCTTCAATAATACTTGTGGCAGCATTTCTTTCTCTCTTTACAATATCAACAGGCTTTCCCTTTTCATCAAGTATGATTTTAGCCTCTTCACTTTCAAATTCAATGGCACCTCTCTTTTGTCTTTTTTTCAAAAGAATATTTCTCAGATTTTCCATTTCCTTAAACATAGGCACTAAATCCTTGTATTCTCCGTAATACTGAGAATTTTCATTTGTAAGGAGGTCATAAACAACAGTATAGCTCATTCTTCTGTTTACGTTTATAACTGCTTTTTTTATGTCGTGAGAAACAATTTCCCCTTTTCCGTTTATTTCCATAATACAGCAAAGAGAAAACCTGTCCTCACCTGCATTAAGGGAGCATATACCGTTTGAAAGCTTGTGAGGGAGCATAGGTATAACTCTGTCAACAAGATATACGCTTGTACCTCTCTTTAAAGCCTCTTTGTCAAGAGGAGATTTTTCTTTCACATAATGTGAAACATCAGCAATGTATACCCCAAGTTCATAATTTCCGTTGTCAAGCTTTTTAACAGATACGGCATCATCAAGGTCCTTTGCATCTTCACCGTCAATAGTGACCATAACCACATCCCTTAAGTCCTCTCTTCCCCTCTTGTCCTCATTGTCAATAGTTTCATTTATGTTTTCGATTTCCTTATACACTTCCTCAGGAAATTCCATAGGAAGATCATACTGCATAATAATTGAAAGTATATCAACTCCCGGGTCATTAATATGCCCCAGTATTTCCGTCACAACACCTTCAGGATTATCCTTTTCAGTAGGTGCCTTTGTAATTTTCACAAGTACCTTGTGTCCGTCTACTGCCCCCATATTATTGCCGTTACCTATATAAATGTCATTACATATTTTTTTATCATCAGGTATTACAAAGCCAAAGTTTTTGCCTTTCTGATATGTTCCGACTATATGCTTCATACCGTGGGAAAGGACTTTTACAATTTCCCCTTCTGCTCTTCTTTCAGTCTTGTTTATTATTCTGCATATTACCTTGTCCTTGTGCATAGCACCGTTTGTAGCATTTGCAGGTATAAAGACTTCATTTTCCATACCCTCAATGCTTACAAAGCCAAAGCCCCTGCTGTTTCCTGTAAATACGCCTGGATACTGATGAAGGCTTTCTGTGGCAATAATTTTGCCCTTTTTGGTTTCTGCAATTTTTCCCTCATCAATAAGCTCATCTATAATATCATACAAAAGCTGTATTTCATTTGAAGGCACCATCATAAAGGCAGCGATATCCTTCACCCTCATAGGTCTGTATTCCTTATCCTTTATAAAGGAAAACACTGTTTCCTTTCTCTGTTCATATAAATTCAAATTTTCCTCCGCCATAACAACACCTCATAACTGAATTTTATAATGTTATTATACACCTATTTACCAAATACTACAAATAAAATAAATGTAAATTCAAATAAAATCAGTTTGAATTCATACCACTTGCTGAATTTGACAAACACTCCTCACTCCTCACTCCTAACTCCTCACTCTTCCCTCCCTCCTCCGAAACGCAAGCGTTTCTCCTCCTCCCTTAAAAAGGAGGCAATTTTAACTCCTCGCTCCTCACTCCTAACTCCTCACTCCTAACTCCTCACTCCACTAGCTCCTCGCTCCTCACTCCTAACTCCTCACTCCACTAGCTCCTCCCTCTATGCTGACAGCAAAATAAAAAGCCCGCCACAACGGCAGGCTTTATATAACATTATTTATTATTTTTATTATTTTTATTACTTTTATTATTTATTCTTTAAATTGAACCAAGCATCAAGTCCAAGATACTGAGCTGTATCGCCAAGCTCTTCCTCAATTCTTAATAACTGATTGTACTTAGCAACTCTGTCAGTTCTTGCAGGAGCACCTGTCTTGATCTGACCTGCATTAACAGCTAAAACGATGTCAGCAATTGTAGCGTCCTCAGTTTCACCTGATCTGTGAGAAACTACAGCAGTCATATTGTTTCTGTTAGCAAGCTTAATAGCATCAAATGTTTCAGTAAGTGTACCGATCTGATTTACCTTAATAAGAATAGAATTAGCTACGCCTAAATCGATACCCTTCTGTAATCTCTTAGTGTTAGTAACAAATAAGTCATCACCAACTAACTGAACTCTGTCACCTAATCTTTCAGTGAGCATCTTCCAGCCATCCCAGTCCTCTTCAGCTAAACCGTCTTCAATAGAGATGATTGGGTACTTGTCGCAAAGAGCAGCATAGTAGTCAACCATTTCAGCAGAAGTTCTTGTGATTTCCTCAGAAGCACCTGTAGCCTTAGTTTCACCTGGGAAGTGATATAAACCGTCTTCCTGGTATAATTCAGATGAAGCAGGGTCCATAGCAATTCTGATTTCCTCACCTGGCTTGTAACCAGCCTTTTCAACAGCCTCAAGGATGTTGTCAATAACTTCGTCAGCTGTAGCACAGTCAGGAGCAAAACCACCTTCGTCACCTACACCTGTAGAATAACCCTTGCTCTTTAATACACTCTTAAGTGCATGATAAATTTCACAGCACATTCTTAAAGCTTCGCTGAAAGTCTTTGCACCAACAGGCATAATCATAAATTCCTGTAAATCTACAGTGTTATCAGCATGCTTACCACCGTTCATAATGTTCATCATAGGAACAGGTAAAGTCTTTGAATTGAAACCGCCAAGGTACTGATATAAAGGCATATTAAGAGCCTCTGCAGCAGCCTTTGCAACAGCCATAGACACACCAAGAATAGCATTTGCACCAAGCTTAGCCTTGTTAGGAGTTCCGTCTAAAGCGATCATTGCCTCGTCAATAGCAACCTGATCAAGAGCATTCATACCAATGATCTCATCAGCAATAATGTCATTAACATTATTAACAGCGTTCTTTACACCCTTACCGCAGTATCTGTCACCGCCGTCTCTTAACTCTACAGCCTCAAACTGACCTGTAGAAGCACCTGATGGAACAGCAGCTCTTCCCATAACCTGATTTCCGTCACCTGTGTCAACGATAACCTCAACCTCAACAGTAGGGTTAGCTCTTGAGTCAAGAATTTCTCTTGCTAAAACATCAACAATTTCTAAATAACCTTTCATTTTTTGTTCTCCTTTCAAAATTGTCTTTAGTGTTAATTATAACCTATTTCTTGGAAAAAATCTACAAAAATATAACATTTTTTTGTAAATTTTAAATATAAACTTATTTAATAAGCAAAGAATGACCTGTCATTTCCTTTGGCTGTTCCAAATCCATCATATCAAGGAGTGTAGGAGCTATGTCACAAAGCTTTCCATCCTCCATAAGACCCTTAGCCTTCTTGCAGTTTACAACAACAAAAGGCACAGGATTTGTAGTATGAGCAGTAAAAGGCTTGCCTGTTTCATAATCAACAAGCTGATCGCTGTTGCCGTGGTCAGCACAAAGGAACATCTGTCCGTCAGCCTTCAAAAGACTTTCAACAACTCTTCCTACACAGCTGTCAACAGTTTCAATTGCCTTAATGGCAGCTTCCATAATTCCTGTATGTCCAACCATATCAGGGTTAGCATAGTTAATTATGATAACATCATACTTACCGCTTTCAATAGCCTCAACAAGCTTATCTGTAACAGCAGGAGCACTCATTTCAGGCTGAAGGTCATAAGTAGCTACCTTTGGAGAAGGCACAAGTATTCTGTCCTCGCCCTCATTAGGCTCCTCAACACCGCCGTTAAAGAAGAATGTTACATGAGCATATTTTTCAGTTTCGGCAATTCTTGCCTGCTTTAAGCCCTTTGATGCAAGATACTCACCAAGAGTATTTGTTATTGATTCTTTCTTAAATGCAACTTCCTTATTCTCAATAGTTACATCATAGTCTGTAAAGCATACATACTTAACAGGGAAATATCCTTTAGCTCTTTCAAAGCCCTTGAAATCAACATCACAGAAACATCTTGTAATTTCTCTTGCTCTGTCAGGTCTGAAATTAAAGAAAATAATTGAATCATTTTCATTAATAGTTGCAACAGGAGCACCATTTTCCATAATTACAGTAGGCACAACAAATTCATCATAAACTTCTTTTTCATAAGATGCCGCCATACACTCATCAGCAGATGAAGCAGTTTCGCCCTCACCGAGAACCATAGCATTATATGCCTTTTCAACTCTGTCCCATCTGTTATCTCTGTCCATAGCATAGTATCTTCCGGAAATTGTAGCAACCTTTCCAACACCTATTTCTTTCATCTTATCTTCAAGCTCAGCAATATATCCTCTTGCTGAAGAAGGAGGTGTATCTCTTCCGTCTAAGAAACAGTGAACATATACCTTTTCAAGTCCATTCATTTTTGCAAGCTTTAAAAGTGCATGAACATGAGTTATGTGGCTGTGAACACCGCCGGGTGAAAGCAGTCCGTATAAATGAAGTGAAGAATTATTTTCCTTACAGTTATTAACAGCATCAAGAAGAGCTTCATTTTCAAAGAAATCTCCGTCCTCAATAGACTTTGTTATCTTTGTAAGATCCTGATAAATAATTCTGCCTGCACCCATATTGAGATGTCCAACTTCTGAATTACCCATCTGACCGTCAGGAAGTCCGACAGCCATACCGCTTGCATAACCCTTTACAAAAGGGTAATCAGCCATAAGTTTGTCAATTACAGGTGTGTTACCCTGCTTTACAGCATTGCCTTCAACCCTGTCATTAAGTCCGAAACCGTCTAATATCATTAAAACAGTTGTTTTCTTACTCATTTTATTTTTCTCCTTTTGTTCCTTTTAAGCTGTAAGCTTATTCTACTTTTGCATTAACAATATTTGCAAAGTCTTCCTTAAGACTTGCACCGCCAACAAGACCGCCGTCTATGTCAGGCATAGAGAAAAGTTCACTGGCATTTTTGCCTGTTACACTGCCGCCGTAAAGAATTCTTGTTTTCTCGGCAACTTTTTCGCTGAATATTTCACCTACACATCTTCTTATTTCACGGCAGATTTCCTGTGCCTGTTCATTTGTGGCATGCTTGCCTGTGCCTATAGCCCATATAGGTTCATATGCAATAACTATATTTTCTGCCTGCTTATCTGTGAGATTTTTCATTGCCTTTTTAACCTGTATCCTTATTTTCTCAACAGTGATATTGTCCTCTCTCTCCTCAAGGCTTTCGCCTACGCATACTATAGGTATGATGCCGTACTCAAATGCCTTTAACACCTTTTTGTTTACAATCAAATCAGTTTCCTTAAAATAGCTTCGTCTTTCAGAGTGACCTACAATAACATAATTTACGCCTATTTCCTTAAGCATTGTAGCAGATGTTTCCCCTGTATATGCACCGCAGTTTTCATAATGAAGATTTTCTGCTCCAAGCTGAATATTCGTATGAAGTATGGACTCTGCAACAGCTATAAGATTTATAGCAGGCACACAAAGAACAACATCTACATCTTCTTTGTCAATCTTGTCCTTAAGCAGATTGACAAGATCCACTGCCTCACGGGGAGTCTTGTTCATTTTCCAGTTACCTGCAACCATACGTTTTCTCATAACACTTACACCCTCTCTATTTCATAATATTTCCTGCTATAATTATACTACAAGGCTGTTGAAATCTCAACAGCCTTTTTTTAAAATACAAAAATTATTTCATAATCAAATTGAGTGAAATATCTGAATTCAGTTATTTACTGCTTATTTCAATTATTACTTATCCTGTGCAGCTGCAACACCGGGAAGTTCCTTACCCTCTAAGAACTCAAGTGATGCACCGCCTCCTGTTGAAATATGGCTGATCTTGTCACCAAATCCCATCTGATTAACAGCAGCAGCAGAATCGCCTCCGCCTATAATTGTTGTTGCATCAATGTCAGCAAGAGTCTGTGCAACTGACTTTGTACCCTCAGCATATTCAGGAATTTCAAATACACCCATAGGTCCGTTCCATACAACAGTCTTTGCATCCTTTAAAGCATCTGCATAAAGAGCTCTTGTCTTTTCACCAATATCCACACCCTCTTCATCATCTGCAATAAATGCTTCTGAAGGATCTTCAGGCTTAACAACAGTGTGATATGGCTTACCTGAACCAAATTCCTTTGTAACAACAGTATCAACAGGAAGAAGAAGCTTAACGCCCTTTTCTTCAGCCTTCTTTATCATCTCAAGAGCATAGTCCATCTTGTCAGCCTCAAGAAGACTGTTACCTATAGAATATCCCTGAGCCTTAAAGAAAGTATATGCCATACCTCCGCCTATAATAAGTGTATCAACCTTGTCAAGAAGGTTATTTATAACATTGATCTTATCACTTACCTTAGCTCCGCCTAAAACAGCAACAAATGGTCTTACAGGATTGTTTACTGCATTGCCAAGGTACTCAATTTCTTTCTGCATAAGATAACCTACAGCAGCTTCCTTTACAAACTTTGTTACACCTACAGTTGAGCAGTGAGCTCTGTGAGATGAACCAAAAGCATCATTTACATAAATATCTGCTAAAGAAGCAAGATCCTTGCTGAACTCTTCACCGTTCTTTGTTTCTTCCTTGCGGAATCTTGTGTTTTCAAGGAGAACAACATCTCCGTCATTCATTGCAGCAACTGCAGCCTTTGCATTAGGACCTACAACTTCATTGTCGGCAGCAAAAACTACTTCTTTTCCAAGCTTTTCAGACAATCTCTTTGCAACAGGTGCTAAAGAAAATTCAGGTGATGGTTCCTTTGGCTTGCCCAAATGTGAGCAAAGTATAACTCTTGCACCCTCTGAAATCAGTTTTTCAATTGTAGGAAGTGCAGCTACTATTCTGTTTTCATCAGTAATAACGCCATCCTTTAAAGGTACATTAAAGTCACATCTTACAAGGACATTCTGACCCTTAACCTGTAAATCATCAACTGTCTTTTTATTTAACATTTTTGTTTCTCCTTTCAACTGTCAATTATACAACTCTTGACATAAAATCATCTGATATTGTAAAAATACATACAACATTATCTTTTATTATAACATAAATTTCCATATATTTGAACACCATTATTTTAACAATAATTGTTCTTCAATATTCAGATATTTTATGCAAAACACCTATAATTTATTAAAATGTAAATTTATTGTAAAATTATTCTAAAATATTTGCACAATCAACATATCATTTTATTACTTATTTTTAGACAAATTTCTGTTGTAATTTATAAGGCAGCCTGCAGTAATTATTTTTCTTTCATCATCAGTCAAGTCACCCATTTTAAGAGTAAATTCCTTCATTTCCCCATCTCTTACAACATAAGCTGTAAACTCAGACTTTTTGTCCTCAATACCCTTTGCCACATCAGGAATAAATATATAATCCCCGTTTTCAAAAGGAAGCTCATCATTATAAATAAATGGAAGCATACCCCAGTTAATGAGATTTGAACGGTATCTCTTTGTTGCATATTCATTTGCAATATTTGCCCAGCCTCCCAGAACTTTCTGGCATGAAGCAGCCTGTTCTCTTGCAGAGCCGTCACCCGGCTTAACGGCAAATATAGTGCTTCCTATACCTGTATTTTCATTATTAATGTCAAACTTCTTCTTAACAGTTTCTGCAACATCAGCTATTTCAGCAAGAGCCTCTGACGGACATTCTCCCTTTACCCTTGCCTTTTCAGCTTTCTGAACCTCTTTTGCTCTTGGCACATAGTCAGGATCCTTTCTTGAAAGTGTAAACTCAGCAAGTCCAAGAGGATTTGAACGGTAAGAACTTGTTTCTCCTGAAGGTATAAGCTCATCTGTTGTTGTTACAGGGTCTGTAATCACACTTACTACCTTTAAGAGTAAGTTATCTGTCAAAGGACTCATTTCAGGCCATGGCTTAATATTAGGACCATACTTTAACTCAACACTCTGGTCAGCCTTTCCGTAACCGAAGTATACTCTGTTTTCATATACAGACTTGTTAAAGAAATACTTTGGCTTTGAGAAATTAACATCGATTTCATTTGCAGGAGTAAGGTATCCCTTGTTTACAGCAGTTGCCGCAATTGAACGTGCGTCCATTAATGCAACTCCCGCTATCTGACCGTTGCCCGGCTTTGAACCCTCTCTGTTAGGGAAGTTTCTTGTTGAATGTCTTATACTCAGCCCCTGATTACTTGGTACATCACCTGCACCAAAACATGGACCGCAGAAAGCAGAACGTACAGTTCCACCTGCCTGCATGATCTTAAATATAGAACCGTTTTCAACAAGGCTCATAAACGTAGGCTGGCTTGAAGGATAAACACTGAGAGCAAAATCATCAGCACCTATAGTCTGTCCGTCAAGAATATCAGCAACATCACATATGTTGTCATATGTACCGCCTGCACAGCCTGCAACAACACCCTGATCAACATAAAGTCTGCCGTTTCTTACCTTGCTCTTAAGATCAAATTTAAGGTTAGGGTTATTTATTGCCTTAACAGCCTTCTTTTCAACCTCATCAAGAATATCCATAAGGTTTGCATTTAAGTCATCAATTGTATAAGTGTTGCTCGGATGGAAAGGCATAGCAATCATAGGCTTAACCTTTGACAGGTCTACATAAACTATACCATTGTAATAAGCACCGTTTTCAGGTTCAAGTTTCTTATAGTCCTCTTCTCTTCCGTGAGCCTTGTAATACTCTCTTACATTGTCATCTGTTTTCCATACAGAAGAAAGACATGTAGTTTCAGTTGTCATAACATCTATACCGTTTCTGTATTCAACATTAAGACCTTCGATACCGTCACCTATAAACTCCATAACTTTATTTTTAACATATCCGTTTTCAAAAACAGCACCTATTATTGCAAGGGCAACATCCTGGGGACCAACATAAGGTTCAGGCTTACCTGTAAGATAAATACCTATAACTTCCGGTCTTGCAACATCATATGTCTGCTCTAAAAGCTGCTTTGCAAGCTCGCCGCCGCCCTCACCTATAGCCATGGTACCAAGAGCACCGTAACGTGTATGAGAATCAGAGCCTAATATCATTTTACCGCATCCTGACATCATCTCTCTCATATACTGATGAATAACAGCCTGATGTGCAGGAACATATATACCGCCGTATTTCTTTGCAGCAGAAAGACCAAACATGTGGTCGTCCTCATTTATTGTACCGCCTACAGCACATAAGGAATTGTGACAGTTTGTAAGCACATATGGTATAGGGAATTTTTCCATACCTGAAGCACCGGCAGTCTGAATAATACCTACATAAGTAATATCATGACTTGCCATACAGTCAAACTTTATTTTCAGATTATCCATATCTCCGCTTGTATTGTGAGCTTTAAGGATGCTGTAAGCCATAGTTTTCTTTACAGCTTCATCCTTGTTGTCGGACACTCCCATCTGAGAAAGTCTGGCACCGGCATTGCCGTCATCGGGAATAAGTTCACCATTTACATAATAGGCACCGGTTTTAAACAATTCAACCATTACTGCAACCTCCTAAAAAAGAATTCTAATTTCGTCAATATACTATAGTATACCAATAATTACAGAAGATTTCAATATAATTTTTGCTGTTTTGCAGGAATGAATCAATAAAAATTCATTTCAAAGCATATTTTTTCATATTTCTTTTATTTTTTGAATTAAACAACTTATTTCATTTCAAATAATTTTCAAAAACAACAAATTTTATTTGTTGTTTTTGAAGCAGTTGTTATCAAAAAGTGAGCGATTTTTTGCGGAGCAAAATGTTGCGCTTTTTCAAAAACAACATTTTTTTGTTGTTTTTGAAGCAGTTGTTATCAAAAAGTGAGCGATTTTTTGCGTTAGCAAAATGTTGCGCTTTTTGATAACCACTGCTAATAAAATAAAACCTTAGTTTTATCTGCTTTCCAAAACAACAATTTTTTGTTGTTTTAGAAAGCAGATACCCCGATGCTTATTGCATCGGGGTATCTATGTCATATCCCTCAAATATTATATTACAAGTCCCATTAAAATATTTTAATAATGT
>CAZGIC010000049.1:0-15674 GCA_964526435.1 uncultured Lachnospiraceae bacterium
CCCTTGACAACTTACTTTGAAATTAAAGTGTAACCAATCATTGACACTTTAACATTATAAATTTTACATAAATTAAAAAAATACTTGCAATTATATAGGAAATGTGGTATAATATCACTGTTGAATGTTGTGCTATGTGGAGAGTGGGTTAATCCCACTCTTGTTTTATGTATATATGAAAAGTTAAGGAGGAGATATTTTGCAGGCAAAGGAAATAATAAGGCTTGCAGAGGAAGCCGTAATGCCTATACTTGAAAGCAAGGGTTTTGAATTTGTTGACTGTGAATTTGTAAAGGAAGGTCCTGACAAGTATCTGAGAATTTACATTGACAAAGAGGGCGGAATCAATATTAATGACTGCGAGTATGTGAGCAGGGCTCTTGATGAAAAACTGGGGGATGACCTTACAGAAGAACCATATATTATGGAGGTAAGTTCTCCCGGAATTGACAGAGTACTTAAAAGGGATAAGGAATATGTAAAGTACAGGGACAGACTTGTAGATGTAAAGCTATTTAAAGCCGTAAATGGTGTTAAGGAGTTCAGAGGAAATCTTGAAGGACTTATTGACGGTAATGTTGTTATTGTCACAGAAGATGGAGAAAGACTTGAATTTAATAAAAAAGATGTTGCAGCTACAAGGCTGGCTGTAGTTTTTTAATACAGGAGGATTGTTTAATATGGATGGTGCTGAGTTAATTAAAGCTTTAGACCTGGTTGGCAAGGAAAAAGGTGTTGATAAGGAAATTATATTTGAGGCTATTGAAAATTCTCTTGCCACTGCCTGTAAGAAGGTTTATGGAAATTATTCCAATATGAGAGTTGAAATTGACAGGGAAACCGGAGAAATGAAAGCTTATGCAAGGAGAGAAGTTGTAGAAGAAGTTGTAGATGATTTTACAGACATTTCACTTGAAGAAGCAAGAGCTCTTAATCCTACTTATGAATTAGGTGACTTTGTTGATGAAGATATTACTCCTAAGGACTTTGGCAGAAGTGCTTCTCAAAGTGCAAAGCAGATAATTGTACAGAAGCTGAGAGAGGCTGAAAGAGAAAAAATATACAACGAATTTGCCGCTAAAGAAAGAGATTGTGACACTGCTATTGTTGAAAGAACAGACAGCAGGGGCAATGTAATTGTAAAGCTTGGAAAAATGGATGCGGTTTTGCAGCTTTCTGAGCAGATACCGGGAGAAAGTTACAATGTAAATGACAGAATAAAGGTATATATTTTAAAGGTTATAAAGACAAACAAGGACCCTCAGATAAAAGTTTCAAGAACTCATTATGAGCTTATAAAAAGACTTTTTGAGCTGGAGTCTCCTGAAGTTTTCGACGGTACAGTTGAAATAAAGGCTATAGCAAGAGAAGCAGGCTCAAGAGCTAAAATGGCTGTATATTCAAATGTGGAAGGCGTTGATGCCGTTGGTGCCTGTGTGGGACAAAACGGTATAAGAGTTGATGCTATTGTAAGTGAGCTTAATGGTGAAAAAATTGACGTAATTCCATGGAGCGAGGATCCGGCAGAATATATTAATGCAGCTTTAAGACCGGCAAAGGTTCTGACTGTTGAAATCAATGAAAATTCAGAAGAAAAGAGTGCAAAAGTTGTTGTGCCTGATACTCAGCTTTCACTTGCAATAGGCAAGGAAGGTCAGAATGTAAGACTTGCTGCAAAGCTTACAGGCTGGAAAATCGATATTAAGAGTGAAACTCAGGCAAGGGCAACTAATTTTGTAAATTTCGGTGATGATGAAGAAAGTGTCGGCGAAGAAGAAACAATTGTCGATAACAATGAGGAAATTGTCGAAGAATATGAAATGATTGTCGATGATAATGAGGAAATTGCCGAAGAAGAAACAATTGTCGATTATGAAAACTTATCAGAAGAAAGTGATGAAGCTGAAGAATAAGCAGGGGAGGCAGTTGCTATGATCAAGAAAAAGGTACCTATGAGAAAATGCACAGGCTGCCAGGAAATGAAAAATAAAAAGGAGCTTATTCGTGTAGTCAGAAATGATGAGGGTGAGTTTTCACTTGATACTACAGGTAAGAAACCAGGCAGAGGAGCATATGTTTGTAAAAATATAGAATGTCTTGAAAAGGCATGTAAAAACAGGGGACTTGAACGTTCTTTCAGGCAGGCGGTGCCTAAGGATCTTTATGAAGAGCTGAAAAAACAGCTGGAGGAAATGTAATGGAGAGAAAAATTCAGTCATTGCTTTCCCTGTGCCAGAGAGCAGGAAAAATTGTTACAGGCGAGGATACTGTCGAGATAAATATTAAAAAGGGAAGTGCTTTCCTTGTAATTATAGCAGGAGATGCTTCCGAAAATACTAAAAATAAATTTGTAAACAAGTGTAAATACTATAATGTTCCGTATTATACTTGTTATACCAAGGAAGAACTAAGCGGTTGTATAGGTAAATATAACAGGTCTGTATATGCAATAACTGAAGTTAATTTTGCAAAGAAATTGAGAATGGAGCTTAGTGATATGATGTAATTGTAGTAGTGGTATAACCATATTAATTGATAGGAGGTGTTTCTTTTGTCAAAAACTAGAGTACATGAATTAGCAAAGACATTGGAAATCAGCAGTAAAGAGCTTCTTGCAAAGCTTAATGAAATGGGTATTGAGGCAAAAAGTCATTCAAGCGGACTTGATGATGAAGCGGTGAAAAAGGTCATGGAATTCTATGGCAAGAAAAATTCAGCCGATACAGCAAAAGAAGAAAAGAAGGAAGAAAGGAAGCATCAGTCTGATAAAAGAGAAAAGACTGTAGACAATATGCAGAAAATGAATGATAAAAAGCCTGAACATAAAGGTGAGAGAAAGCCCGAACACAGGCATGACGGAAATAAAAACAGGAATAACGAAAACAGGGCTGAAAAACAGCATGAAAACAAATACCGTGACAACAAAAAGCAGGAAAGCAGACAAGAGCATAAAAATGCAGGTAATGATGAGTTTAAGAGCTTAAATAATAACGGCGGAAAGAAAAATAAAAAGAATAAGAAAAATAAAAACAAGAACTTTAATCAGGCTGTTATTGCTGCGGAAGAAAGTGCGGCAGATGAAATACTTGAAATACAGATAGCTGATAAAATAACTGTAAAGGAACTGGCAGAAAAAATAAATAAGCCTGCTTCTGCAGTTATTATGGAGCTTATGAAATCAGGTATTATGGCTACTGCTAATCAGGAAATAGACTTTGAAACTGCTGAAAAACTTTGTGAAAGTTTTGATATAATTGTTGAAAAAGCAGAGGAAATAGACCTTCTTGAAGAAGCATTCAGAGAAGAGGTAGACGCAGAAGAGGATCTTGTTGAAAGACCGCCTGTTGTTGTGGTTATGGGTCACGTTGACCATGGTAAGACATCTCTTCTTGACGCTATAAGACATTCTCATGTGACAGCAAAGGAAGCCGGAGGTATTACTCAGCACATTGGTGCCTATACTGTGTCTATTGACGGAAAGCCTATTACATTCCTTGATACACCGGGACATGAGGCATTTACTGCAATGAGAATGAGAGGTGCTCAGGTAACTGATATTGCAATTCTTGTTGTTGCGGCTGATGACGGTGTTATGCCTCAGACAATAGAGGCTATTAACCATGCAAAGGCTGCAGGGGTTGAAATAATAGTTGCTATAAATAAAATTGACAAACCCGGAGCTAATCCTGACAGAGTTAAGCAGGAATTGGTAGAATATGGACTGGTTGCTGAGGACTGGGGCGGAGATACTATATGTGTGCCTGTTTCAGCAGTAAGCAAGGAGGGTATAAATAACCTTCTTGAAATGATAATAATTGTTGCTGAAATGAAAGAGTTAAAGGCTAATCCAAACAAGAGAGCAAGGGGTAACATTATTGAAGCTCAGCTTGACAAGGGCAGAGGTGCTGTTGCTACTGTACTTGTACAGAGCGGTACGTTAAATGTAGGGGATCCTATTGTTGCAGGTTCATCTTACGGAAGAATAAGGGCAATGATGAATGACAAGGGTCAGAAAGTCAAGAAAGCAGGTCCTTCAATGCCTGTGGAGATACTTGGACTTAATGAAGTGCCTATGGCAGGGGATATGTTCTATGTTGCCGAAAATGAAAAACAGGCAAGACAGGTTGCCGAGTCCGTAATTGCAAAGGGAAGAGAGGAACTCCTTAAGGATACACCTCAGAAAGTCAGTCTTGATGACCTTTTCAACCAGATACAAAGCGGTAATGTAAAAGAGCTTAATATTGTAATAAAGGCTGATGTACAGGGTTCTGTTGAGGCTGTTAAGCAGAGTCTTGAAAAGCTTTCAAATGATGAAGTAAGAATAAAAACAATACACGGAGGTGTAGGTGCAGTTACTGAGTCTGACGTTATGCTTGCAAGTGCATCAAATGCAATTATAATAGGATTTAATGTAAGACCTGAGGCTTCTGCTAAAAATGTTGCTGAAGATCAGAAGGTTGATATAAGACTGTACAGAATTATATACAATGCAATTGAGGATATAACTGCCGCTATGAAGGGTATGCTCGACCCTGTATATGAAGAAAAGGTATTGGGTCATGCCGAAATAAGACAGTTATTTAAGGCAAGCGGTGTAGGAACAATAGGCGGTTCTTATGTTACAGACGGTAAGTTTGTGAGAAATGCCAAGGTAAGGATAATAAGAGACGGCGTTGTTGTTTATGACGGTGAGCTTGCTACATTGAGAAGATTTAAAGATGATGTTAAAGAAGTCAATGCAGGATATGAATGCGGTCTTCTCTTTAACAAATTTAACGATATTAAGGAAGGCGACATTGTGGAAGCCTTTGTTATGGAGGAAATTAAGCGTTAATGAAAACCAGTAACAGAATGATTCGTATAAATGACGAAATAAAAAAAGAACTTTCAGAAATTTTAAGAGCTGATTTAAAGGATCCGAGAATAGGGGTTATTACATCTGTAATAAAGGTTGAAACAACAAATGACCTTAAATACTGCAAGGTGTATATAAGCGTTCTCGGTGACGAAGAAAAGAAAAATGAAGTTATGTCTGTAATAAAGGGTGCAAACGGATTTATAAGAAGCCTTATAGCAAGGAGAATAAATCTTAGAATTACACCTGAGTTCAGATTTATACTTGATGATTCTCTTGACTACAGCTTTAAAATAGACAAAATATTAAAGGATATTAACAGCGGGGAGTAAGATGTCTATGTATGAAAATTCCATACTTAAAGATATAGAAAATGTGCAGACTGTATATATTACAGGTCATATTAATCCCGACGGTGACTGCATAGGTTCAGCCTTCGGCTTTGCTCTTGCTATGGCTGAACTTGGCAAAAAGCCTGTAATTCTTATTGAGGATTATGCCGAAAGATTTGACATTCTTGAGGGCAGGCAGTATGTTTACAGAGGGGATTACGATGAGTTGTGCCCTGATATAATGTTTTCAATTGACTGTGCTGACAAGGCAAGACTGGGAGAGGCTGAAAAGGTCTTTGAAAGGGCTAAGTATACTTACAATATTGACCACCATATAAGCAACACTTGTTTTGCTGATGTTAATATTGTAAACGGCAGGGCTTCTTCCGCCTGTGAGGTCGTTTATGAAATTATAAAGGACTTTGTAAATATTGACAAGGATATTGCATCAGCTCTTTATACAGGCATACTTACCGATACGGGAGGATTCAGACATAATTCCACATCTGAAAGAACTCATCAGATAGCAGGAAAACTTGTGTCTTCAGGTGTGGATACTCCTCTGATCCATACAAAGTTTCTTATGGAACACAGCCTTACTGATGTTAAAATATTTGTAAAGGCTATTGAAAAAATGAAGCTTGAGGACGGAATAGCCTATACTTATGTTACGGCAGAGGATATGGCTTTGTGCGGAGCTTCTTCTAAAAATCTGGATGCTGTAGTGGGGTATCTTCTCAATACTGAGGGAGCTGAAGTTTCTGTGTTTGCAAGTGAGAGAGCTGAGGGCATTGCAAAGCTCAGTTTCAGGTCAAAGAGTGCAGATGTAAATGAAATTGCTTCCATCTTCGGAGGCGGCGGACATATTCTTGCTGCCGGGGCTGCTGTAAAAGGCAATGTGAGAGAAGTACTTGATATGGCTGTAAATGAAGTCAGGAAAAGATTAAAATGACAAATGATAATTCAATTATAGGTGTAATAAATATTTATAAGGAAAGAGGCTTTACCTCCCATGATGTTGTAAACATTGTCAGGAAAAGCCTTGGAAGAGTGAAAACGGGGCACACAGGCACCCTTGACCCTGATGCGGAAGGTGTTCTGCCAATATGTGTGGGAAAGGCTACAAAGCTTGCTGACTATATGGCCGCAGAAATAAAGGAGTATAAGGCTGAAATTACATTGGGAATTACAACTACCACAGAAGATATATGGGGAGATGTAATTGAAGAAAAAAATGCAGACTTAAGTGAAGAAGAAGTCCGCAGGGCAATAATGAGCTTTATAGGCGAATACAGCCAGAAGCCTCCTATGTATTCAGCAGTAAAGGTCAACGGTAAAAAACTTTATGAGCTTGCCCGTGAAGGAATTGAAGTTGAAAGAAAGACAAGAATTATAAATATATATGAAATAAGCAATATAAAAAAGCTTGAAAGTAACAGGTATGAATTTTGTGTGCTGTGTTCAAAGGGAACATATATAAGGACTCTTTGCAAGGACATTGGCGAAAAACTTGGCTGCGGCGGGTGTATGTCGGCACTTACAAGGACAAGAAGCGGTAATTTCTATATTGAGGACAGTATAAAAATTGAAGAATTTAAAAAAGCCGTTTCAGAAAACAGAACAGATGAAATTATTATACCTGTTGAAAAAATTCTTGAAAATTATAAAAAGGTACATATCAGCAGCAAGGCTGAAAAATATGCAGCCAACGGAAATAAAATCAGCTTATCCTATGTTAAGGAAAAGGGAATGGCTGAGGGAGAAAAAGTTGTTGCTGTTGACAGTGAAAAGAGAATTGTTGGTATTTATGATGTAAAAGGGGACTTTATTAAGCCCGTAACTATGTTGATTTAGGGTGATTTTATGATAGTAATAGAAAAAAGTGCAGAATTTAATATAAAAGAACCTACTGCAGTTACTTTAGGTAATTTTGACGGTGTGCATCTGGGGCATCAGAAACTTGTGCAGATGGTTTTGGAATATGCAAAAGTGTATGGACTTAAGAGTGTGGTTTTTTCTTTTGACCCTCATCCCAGAGAGTTTTTTGAGGGTGAAAAGAATTTTAAAACAATGTTTTCAATTGAAGAAAAGAAGTATATAATTGAAAATCTTGGAGTGGATATACTTGTGCAGTACCCCTTTGACAGAAATTTTTCAGCACTTTCTCCAAGTGAGTTTATGGCTCTTTTTGTTGAAAGAACAAATTGCAGGGTACTTGTTGTGGGAGAAAATTATTACTTTGGTAAGGATAAAGCCGGCAACATAAATACCTTAAAAGAACTTGGGGAAGAAAGGGGCGTAAAGGTTATTGGTGTTCCAAGGGTAAAAATACATGATGTGAGAGTCAGCAGTACAAGAATAAGGGGATTTATAAATTACGGTGATATGGAAACTGTTACAAAGCTCCTTAATAAGCCTTATTTTGTTATCGGCGAGGTTGTTCACGGCGACGGGAGAGGCAGGGGAATGAATTTCCCTACAATTAATATTCAGCCCCCTCAAAAAAAGCTGCTGCCTCCTGACGGAGTATATTTTTCAAGAGTGTGGATCGACGGAAAAGTTTACCCCGGAATGTCCAATATAGGTGTAAATCCTACATTTAACGGAGAGGCAAGAAAAATAGAAACTCATATATTTGACTTTGATGAAAATGTGTATGGCAAAAAAGCTATGGTGGGTTTATACAGAAGAATAAGAAATGAAAGAAAATTCAAAGATGTTAATGAATTGACGGAACAGCTTAATGAAGATAAGGAACTTTGCAGAAAATATGCTGATGAAGGGTTTCTTAAGGAGTTTGGCTTGTAAGAGGTGATGCCGTGAAAGAATACAACAAGTTTTTAGGTATAGACGTAATAAGAGTTGTGTCAATGTTCTGTGTTATAGTTCTCCACTGTGCATCAAACAGACTCAGGGTTGAAATGGGAAATGCAGGCTGGGATATTGTTAATTACATTACTGCTTTTGCTACCTGCGGTGTCCCTATGTTCTTTATGATTTCAGGGGCACTTATACTTAGAAGCAAAAATACATACAGCATTAAATATACTCTTAAGGAAAGGGTATTAAGACTTTTGATACCTATGTTTATATGGTCGGTAATTGCTGCTGGGGTAAGACTCTATGCTGATGAAAGTGTTGCTTTTACGACGGGAAATCTTTGGGGTGAAATGATAAATTTCCTTAGGGAACCTGTGGCTGTTCATCTGTGGTTTATGTATTATCTGATACCTATGTATTTAATATCTCCTGCATTAAAAAGCTTTATAGATAATGCTGAGGGCAATGTTGTAAAGTACATAATAGTGCTGTGGCTGATACAGATACTTTCATTTACACTGACGGGAATATTTAAAGAGGACAGCCAGATAGCTCTTGTGAGTATAAATCTTGTAAATAATATAGGCTTTATAAGCGGATATCTGGGATATTTTATACTGGGGTGGTATATTTTTGACACTGATGTAAAAATATCGAATTTATGGTTAGTAATAATTGCACTGGGGGCAGTCATATTTATAAGTGTGGGAACAAAAACTGTGACTGAATACAACGGATTTTATACGGAAACTTTTAAGTCATACAGAAGTATATTTGTTGTTGTGCTTTCAAGTGCTGTGTTTATACTTTTAAACAGAATAAAAAGATTGCCGAAGTTTTTGCAGGGAGCTGTGGCAGAGCTTGCTGCTGTGTCATATGGTGTGTATCTTTCTCACAATGTTATTATTGATCTGCTCAACAGATGGGGGCTTAAAAATCACAGCCTTATTGTTGTGTGTGAAACATTTGTGATTGCTTCCGTAAGTTCTGTGGTGATGATGATGGCGGTCAGAAGGATAAAATATGTAAGTGTTTTGTTGGCGGGAGGAAAAAGGAGTTAAGAAGAGTGAGGAGTTAGGAGTGAGGAGTTGTGTAAGTTAGGAGTGAGGAGTTAAGAAGAGTTAGGAGTGTTGTCAAATTCAGCTTTGCTGAATTTGACGTAATGTTTTCAAACTCCTTTCGTGCCGCCAAAGGTGGAACACCGACGCGGCGGAAGGAAGGTTGCCCTTTACAAACTCAGCTTTGCTGATTTTGTAAAGAGGGCAGTTTGAAAACACACCTATGTAAGCGAGGAGTTAGGAGTTAAAAACTTATGAATTTTTAAAGGAACTTTCATTCCTCGCTCTACAAATTGGAATTTGTCGGTGTATTGTGGAAAACGGGCGATTAATAAATTGCACCGAAAGATTTATCGGACAGCCGAAGGCTGGCTTTCAACCGAAGGTTGAAAGTGCTGATCGCCCCTACGATAGTATTGTATGGTAAGGTGTTAGTTAAATTGAATTTAATAAAGTGAAGAGAGCGGAGTCAGGAATAAAAACTTATAAATATATAAAGTAACTTTCACTCCTAACTTCTCACTCCTAACTCCTCACTCGTACGGGGTGTTTGTAATGGTTTCAAATATTATAGCCGGAATAATTGTTATTATAATGATTGCATTGTCTGTTATAAGTTACATAAGACAGAGAAAAAACAGATGCGGAAGATGCGAAAGATGCAAAATGGGCTGTGAGAAAAGAAACAAACCTTAATTTTGATATAATTTTATTTATTTTATATATCGGAAATTTTACTGAAATTTGAAATAAATGCTTTACAAATTGGTAAAAACATATTATAATTAACATAATTGTTTGATATAAACACTATAGCAGGGACAGTAGGGTACACTAAAGACTAAAGAGAGCCGTGAAAGGTGAGAGCACGGTGTCGGTGTGTATTTCTGAACATCACCCTGACTGTGGCATACCGAAAGGCTTGCTGCCAAGTAGGCTATGACGGCTTATCCACGTTACGGATCAAGAGAGAACATATTTGTATATGTTAATTCAGGTGGTACCGCGCTGCTGCGTCCTGGGGACGCGGGGCGTTTTTTTATTTTTTTGGATAAAAGCAAATTTGAAAGGAGAAAATTACCTATGTATGACAAGGTAAGCACCAATCTCAATTTTGTTGAGAGGGAAAAGGAAATCTTAGGTTTCTGGAAAGAAAATGATATTTTTGGTGAATCTATAAAGGCGAGGGAAAACTGTCCCGTATTTACATTTTATGACGGACCTCCTACTGCCAACGGCAAGCCCCATATTGGTCATGTGTTGGGAAGAGCTATAAAGGATCTTATACCAAGATATAAGACTATGAAGGGTTATAAGGTTCTCAGAAAGGCAGGATGGGATACTCATGGTCTGCCTGTTGAACTTGAAGTTGAAAGACAATTGGGAATAAGCGGTAAGCCTCAGATTGAAAATTACGGCGTTGAGCCTTTTATAAAGAAGTGCAAGGATTCTGTATTTACTTATGAAAGCCTCTGGAGAGATATGAGTGACAGAGTTGGTTTCTGGGCTGATATGGATGATCCATATGTAACATATCACAATGATTATATTGAGTCTGTGTGGTGGGCTTTAAAGCAGATATGGGATAAGGGTCTTTTATACAAAGGTCATAAAATTGTACCTTACTGCCCGAGATGCGGTACTGCTCTTTCTTCTCACGAGGTTGCACAGGGTTATAAAGATGTTAAGGAAACTTCCTGTATTGCAAGATTTGCTGTAACAGGTGAGGAAAATACTTATTTCCTTGCATGGACTACTACTCCATGGACACTTCCTTCAAATGTGGCTCTTTGTGTAAACAAAAGGGAGATATATAGTAAGGTAAAGGCAAATGACGGAAAAATCTATATTATGGCACAGGCTCTTCTTGATTCTGTTTTAAAAGAGGGCTATGAAGTAATTGAAGAATATAAGGGTCAGGATCTGGTTGGAACAGAGTATGAGCCTTTATTCCCTTATGCAAAGCCTGATAAAAAAGCTTTTTACGTTGTAGAGGCTGATTATGTAACTCTTACAGACGGTACAGGTATTGTTCATATTGCTCCTGCCTTTGGTGAGGACGATGCCCAGGTTGGAAGAAAATACGACCTTCCTTTTGTTCAGCTTGTAAATGAACAGGGCTGTTTTACTGAAGAAGTAGAAGGACTTGCAGGAGTATTTGTTAAAGACGGTGACAAGGAAATATTAAAAAGACTTGAGGAAACAGGTAAGCTGTTTGCTGCTATTCCATTTGAACACAGCTATCCTTTCTGCTGGAGATGTGATACACCCCTTCTGTACTATGCAAGAGATACATGGTTTATTGCTATGACTAAGGTTAGGGATAACCTTTTAAAGAATAATGAAACTGTAAACTGGATGCCTGACAACATAAAGCATGGAAGATTCGGAAACTTCCTTGAAAATGTTATTGACTGGGGTCTTTCAAGAGAAAGATACTGGGGTACTCCTCTTCCAATATGGGAGTGTAAGTGCGGATACAGACATACAATAGGTTCAATTGCCGAATTAAAGGAAATGAGCGACAACTGTCCTGATGATATTGAGCTTCACAAGCCTTATATTGATGCTGTTGAACTTAACTGTCCTGAGTGCGGCGGCAAGATGCACAGAGTTACAGAGGTTATTGACTGCTGGTTTGACTCCGGTTCTATGCCTTTTGCTCAGTGGCATTATCCTTTTGAAAATAAAGAAATATTTGATGAAAATTACCCTGCTGACTATATATCAGAAGGTGTTGACCAGACAAGAGGCTGGTTCTATACATTAATGGCTATTTCTACTCTTATTTTTGACAAGAGTCCGTATAAGAATGTTATTGTAACAGGTCATGTTCAGGATAAGGACGGAAGAAAGATGTCAAAGCATTTAGGAAATGTTGTTGACCCATGGTCTGTACTTGACAATCAGGGTGCTGATGCTATAAGATGGTATTTCTATGCAAACTCAGCTCCATGGCTTCCAAACAGATTTGATGATAAGTCTGTAAACGAGTATCAGAGAAAGTTTATGGGTACACTCTGGAATACTTATGCTTTCTATGTGCTCTATGCCAATATTGACAACTTTAATCCTATGGACTATAAGCTTGAATATGAAAAACTTGCTCCTATGGATAAGTGGGTGCTTTCTAAGCTTAATTCTCTTGTTAAGTATGTTGACAAATCTCTTGACAGCTATAAAATAACTGAGTCTGCAAGAGCTATGGCAGACTTTGTAGATGAGCTTTCAAACTGGTATGTAAGACGTTCAAGAGAAAGATTCTGGGGTAAGGATATGCCTCAGGACAAGGTCAATGCTTATATGACTTTGTATACAGTACTTGAAACAATGACAAGACTTGCTGCTCCGTTTACTCCGTTTATGGCTGATAGTATTTATCAGAATCTTGTAAGAAAAGTAAACAATGATGCACCTAAGTCAGTTCATTTATGTGATTTCCCTGTGGCTGATGAAAGTATGATAGATGATAAGCTTGAGGTAAATATGGATCTTGTGCTTTCAATTGTAGTTGCGGGAAGAGCTGCAAGAAATACATCAGGTATAAAGAACAGACAGCCTATTGGCAATATGTATGTTCAGGCTGAAAGAAAGCTTGATGAGGAGTATTATGACATTATTCTGGACGAACTTAATGTTAAGAACATTGAATTTGTTGATGATGCTTCTAAATTTACAAGCTACAGCTTTAAGCCTCAGCTCAGAACTCTTGGTAAGAAGTACGGAAAGCTTGTTCCTGCTATAGGTGCATACCTTAAGGAAAATGACGGCAATGCTCTTATGAATGAGTTAAAGTCAACAGGTGTTATTAATTTTAACATTGATGGTACTGACATTGAGCTTGGTGAAGAAGATGTGCTTACTGAAACTGCACAGGCTGAAGGCTTTGTGGCTGAAAGTGACAAGAGTACTACTGTTGTTTTAAGTACAGAGCTTACTCCGGAACTTATTGAAGAGGGCTTTGTGAGAGAGCTTGTATCAAAGATACAGACAATGAGAAAGGAAGCTGGATTTGAAGTGCTTGACAGAATAGTGGTTTACTATTCAGGTAATGACAATATCGGAAAGATATTTGCCGATAATAAGGAATCTATTTCTACAGATGTTCTTGCAAATGATATTTGTGAAGGTAAATCTGAAATAAATAAGGAATGGAATATTAACGGAGAGATGGTTACTCTTTCTGTTGAGAAAATCTGATTAATGCAGTAATTGCAGAATGCCGAAACTTGTGGTTTCGGCATTTTGTGAATTCGGGAGATATGTAAGTGAGGGAGAAATTCCTGTTCCCTCAGTCAGTATGATACAAAAGGTTAAAGACAAGATGGTCGGAAAATTGGAATTTAACAGAGTTAGGAATTAGGAGTGAAGGCTGTACCCTTTGCTAAATTCTCTGATTATATTTTAGCATTAGGTTATCCCTTTATAAACAACAAATTTTATAAAAATAAAATAAGTTTAAACATCGTTAAATTTGATGTCTAAACTTATTATACGAGGGGGAATGGTAAGTTTTGAAGATGCAAAAAATTATTTCCGTATTGATAATGATGAGGACGATGGTTTGATACAAAACTTGTTTAATACGGCAACTTAGCTTTGTATTGATGTTTCAAGATGCTCTGATGAGGAATTTGAAAGCTCCGATTTAAGCAGAATAGCTGTACTGTTTGCCCTCGGTTACTTGTATGAACATAGAGAGGAAGCCGATCATTATGATTTGACATTGACATTCCGCTCACTGCTTTTTGCCATGAGAGAGGGTGTGTTTTAAATTGTATAATATATTTTGACTTTTAATTAAAATTGCGTTATAATTTTTCTATGGTTTTATACATAAATATGTTAAATTGAAATTTGTAGTATGTGTAAAATTAATTTTTAAATGTGTCGGAATTTAAGTTATATGTAAAAAGGAATATTAATGGTGATGAAAATAAAATTTGAAGAATGGATAAAAGAAAATCAAATATCTGAAGATGCTATAAATTTGTTCGAGGAATCAATTTCTTGTTATAGAATAGGTGCTTATAGATCAGCATTTATTATGTCATATATTGCATTTCAAAATATTTTAAAACAAAGGGTGTTGGATGCAACATTTAGACCTACTGACATCAGTAAAAAGTTGTGGGATGAAATATGCTCTAAATTGATAGATGAAGACGCGTGGGACAAGCAAGTTTCAGAATGTGTGCAGCGTACTTCGCCAAATAATATTTTTCTTATTTCTTCGTCAACAGTAAAGCTGTATGAGTCATTCAAATGTATTAGAAACATGTGTGCTCATGGGAAGTCGGGAAATATAGAATATTATCATGTGGAACACTTATGGGGGTTTATACAAGAATATTTTTTGCAATTTGCTGTTAATGGCGGTAAGCAAGGTATTATTAAGATGATTGAAGACCATTATGATACTACAATTACACCTGTTGGTGCAGATGTTACATATATTGTTACTAATATAGAGATAGGTGTAAAGGGAAATGAGATGGATGATTTGTTAGAAAATCTATATCAAAAGTGTAAACAGGAAAATCCGCGTGGGAAAAGCTTTTCTTCAAAATGGAGACAAATTGATCTATGGGATAAACTGGTTAATGAATCTACGAAATCTATTCAAGAGAATATTATATCATATCTAAAAAACAAGCATATGGATGAAATTGACTGTTTTATTACAAGGTATCCACATACAGCAGATTTGTTTATGAGTCCCCCTTACTTTTTAAGAAAGCTTTGGAAAGAGGTTATATTCAATGAATGGACAACAAGACAAGACGGAACTTGGATTATTATCGAAAAGATATTAGATGAAAATGTTATTCCAGAAGGAGAGAAAAAGGATTTTTATAAAAATCTCTATAATTTTGTTGGAAAATTATATCCAACAGATAAAGTTGCAATACTAAAAAAAACTGATTATTTTGAAAGATTAAGAAAATATTTATTCGATTCTGAACAATATAGATATCCAAATACTTATACTAATGCAAATATGAATGATAAATATATAGTAAATTATTGGGAGGAATGTGGAATGGATTTTGACACAGTTAGAACAATTAATGACATTATTGAGCGAATGGACTATGGTTCATTTATGGAGACAATACATGATTATTTAAAAAAAGATGATAATTGGAAGAAATTTCGTCAAATACTTAAAAAGGAAAATATTACTGATCATACAATAAAGTTTGATAAGAAATAACAGTTGTTTGCGGTATTTTTGCTTTATATATTGTGAATTTTCATTTTTGTCATACAACAATCAGTTTATTATTTAGCTGTAAAATTAAACACTACATATTTTGGCTCTTTGTCAACTGGTGTGGTTATACTTGATTGACATTAAGGTTCTTTATTAAATGGTGTGGTTTTTGAAACCATCATATCGCAAAATTTGACTTTGTCAAATTTCACTAACAGTCAGCCTATGGCTGGCTGATAAAAAACCTCCACCGCTAAATCAGCACTTTCAACCTTAGGTTGAAAGCCAACCCTTCGGGTTGTCTGATAAATCTTTCGGTGCAATGCGGTCCCCGACAGATTATAATATCAAGTGCAACACCTAAAAAAATAGTAGACTTCATATCAACCAAA
>CAZGIC010000050.1:0-15346 GCA_964526435.1 uncultured Lachnospiraceae bacterium
TATTAATCAGCTAATGAGGACTGAATCTTGTGTTGTGCAGGATTCAGTCTTTTTAATTGTAATTTTTCTGTTATTATAATATATATTTTAAAATTTCATTTATAAGCTGAAACTTTTCGACTGGTATATGAGTTTATATAGTGTAATGATAAATAATTATTAAGGGGTGATAAAGTGATCAGATTTAACATTGAGGATATTATAGAAAAATATAGGGTTACTGTCTATAATATTGCTTATCATTATACAAAAAACAGACAGGATGCAGATGATATATTTCAAAATGTATGTTTTAAGCTTATTAAGAAAAAGCCTGAATTTAATGATGAAAATCATGAAAGAGCATATGTTATAAAAACAACTGTAAATACAGCCAAAAGCTATGTGAGAAATTTGTGGTTTAAAAAGGTTTGTTTAATAGAACGGGATTTATCAGAAAAAACAAATATTGAAATTAAGGAAGAAAATGAACTTTATTCTGCATTGGAAAAGCTTCCGGCAAAATACAAAATAGTTATTCATCTTTACTATTATGAAAATATGTCAGTAAAGGAAATAGGAGAAGCCTTAAATAAAAAGGAATCTACAGTTAAGACTCATTTGTACAGAGCCAGAAAGCTTTTAAGAGATTATTTTGATGAGGAGGAATAATATGTTTGGTGACAGATATAAAAAAATTGCAGAGCAGATAATACCTGATGAAAAAGTTATAAGAAAAGTCAGAGAAAGGGCTGTGACAAGTGAAAATAAAATACATAAAATAAAACTTGTGTATATACCATTGATTGTAATAATAATCGTTTTGCTTGCCGTACCTGTAATGGGTTCACTTGGGTATTTTGACAAAATAGCCGAATTGCTGGGAAATAATGAAAGAAGTGATAAAATGGGATATATTGAAAGCAGTGATGAAAAAAACGGTGTTAAAATTACAGCAGCGGGAGGAATCATATCAGGCAGAAATATATCTGTTTACGGGACTGTTGAGGATATAAAAGGGGAAAGAACAGTAAAAGATGCAAAGATAGTTAAGGGCAGTATATATTATAACAATGGTAAAGAGGCAGTAATAAGTTATGCAGAAAACAAAGGATATATTGACGAAAATACAGGTGTGTTTAAGCTGGGAGCTGATATGGAAGAAGATATAAAGTCTGATGTAAATGTTGAAATAAGCTGTATACTAAGTGATTTAAAAGAATATAAAAAAGTCAGATTGCCTGTGACAGTTGATAACAGTATTGAGGTTATTAATAAAGATGAGAGAAGCGAATTCTGTGAATATGGTATTTCTGTGTATGGTGATCAGAATGAAATTGAAAATGCCGGTTATTATAACAGCATAAATGATGGATTTATAAGACCCGGAGATAATAAAGCTTATACAGAACAGGGCATAGACTTTATTTATGTAAACGGAGCAGGATTTATAAACGGTAAACTTTATATAAATATTGCTTTTAATGACAGGTTAAAGGAAAGAACAAGGGTTACACCTTATATAATTGATAAAATGGGAAACAAAATAAAATGCTTGTGGTCAAAAAGCATAGGTATTTCTGATGAAAACTTATATGATAAAAAGGAAGGTGTGTATAATACAGATATAAGAGATTATGAACAGTATGTATTTAATATAAGTGAAGAAGAATTTAAAGAGTGCGAAGTTTATGCAGACATTGAACATTATAGTACAGAAATTGACGATGTGTTTAATATGGAAATTAAAACTGACAGTATATATGAAAAAGCTGTTATAGCGGAAAATGTTAAATTTGGAGATAAAGTTATAAAAAGACTTGAAGTAACTCCTTTATATGTTATGGCGGCAATTGAAGAAAATGACAGTACAAACTCATATTGGGGTGAACTTATATATGATGACGGAAGTATTGAAGAGTTTTCTTATTGTATATACGGGGATAAAATTTATGAGGAATACGGTGGTTTTACAGGCTATACAAAAAAATATATAGATATGGATAAACTTGAAAGGATAGATATAAATGGTGTTACTGTTTATGAAAAATAGAAATTAAGATAAAATAACTATATTGCAATAAATGCAAGCATTTATTGCAGGGGTGTCGATTTTTTCGACACACTAAGTGGCAGCTGCAATTAAGCAGCTGCCACTTTAAGTAATGGTTATTTAGCTACAATGTTGCAAATTCTTCCAGGCACATATATTTCCTTAACTATTGTACCTGTAAGTTTGCTGCCAAGGGCTTCTTTTGCTGCAGCAATAACAGTGTCCTTATCGGCATCAGCTGCAACTGTAATATTTGTCTTTACTTTGCCGTTAATCTGAACAGCTATATTAACTGTATCCTCTTTAAGCTTAGACTCGTCATAGGTTGGCCATGTTGAGCGGAATACAGACTCGCTGTGACCTAAAACTTCCCATATTTCCTCTGCAATGTGAGGTGCAAATGGTGAAAGTAAAATTGCAAGTGTTTCAAGAGAGGTCTTGTCTACGCCTCCTGCTTCCTTGGAAACAGCAATAAGCTTATTTGTAAATTCCATAAAACCTGAAACTACTGTGTTGAGAGTAAGGGCTTCAAGTCTGTTTGTGATTTCATAAATAATTTTGTTTTTAGCTCTGTCAAGCTCCGGAGTTGTATCAATAATCTTGTCCTTGTATTCATCTACAAACTTCCATACCTTATTAAGGTATCTGTAAACACCGTCAATACCGTTGTCGTCCCATTCTGAATCAAGTTCAGGTGGTCCGATAAAGAGCTCATACATTCTGAGGGAATCACAGCCATAGTTTTCAACCATTTCATCAGGTGAAACTACATTGCCTTTATTCTTACTCATCTTAGCTCCGTCTTTTGTGATCATACCCTGATTAAACAATCTCTTGAAAGGTTCATCAAAGTCTACAACACCAATGTCATAGAGGAACTTAGTGTAAAATCTTGCGTAGAGCAAATGAAGAACAGCATGTTCAATACCGCCTACATACATATCAACAGGCATCCACTTTTTAAGTGCTTCCTTGCCTGCAAGTGCATTATCATTGTGATTGTCACAGTATCTTAAGAAATACCATGAAGAACCTGCCCACTGAGGCATTGTGTTTGTTTCTCTCTTTGCAGGACCGCCGCAGCATGGGCATTTTACATTTACCCATTCATCAATTGCTGCAAGGGGAGATTCACCTGTATCAGTTGGTTTATAGCTTTCTACATTAGGAAGTATTACCGGTAAATCCTCTTCAGGAACAGGAACTATACCGCACTTTTCACAGTGAATAAGAGGTATTGGTTCGCCCCAGTATCTCTGTCTTGAGAACACCCAGTCACGGAGTTTGTAATTAACTGTCTTTTTACCGAAGCCTTTTTCCTCCATATAATCAGGAACCTTAGCTTTGGCATCTTCTGACTTCATACCGTTAAATTCGCCTGAATTTATCATTATACCAGGCTCTGTGTAAGCTTCTGTAAGCTCATGGGCTTCGCCGTCTTTGCTTATAACCTGAATTATAGGCAGGTCAAATTTCTTTGCAAATTCAAAGTCTCTGTCATCATGGGCAGGTACACACATAATAGCACCTGTACCATAGTCAGCAAGAACGTAGTCTGAAACCCAGATAGGAACTTTTGCTCCGTTTAAAGGATTTATACCGTAAGAACCTGTGAATACACCTGTTTTTTCCTTGTCGGTCATTCTTGATACATTTGACTTTGTGCTTGCGTCATAAATGTATTTTTCCATTGTATCCTTGTTTTCAGGAGTAGTGATTT
This sequence comes from uncultured Lachnospiraceae bacterium, assembly GCA_964526435.1. Classification (GTDB taxonomy): domain Bacteria; phylum Bacillota; class Clostridia; order Lachnospirales; family CAG-274; genus Gallispira. The sequence continues at coordinate 3,753 of CAZGIC010000050.1, forward strand.
CTTTAACAATTTCATGCTCGGGAGCAAGAACCATAAATGTTGCACCATAAAGTGTATCAGGTCTTGTTGTGTAAACTTTTATAGACTTATCTGTTCCGTCAACATTAAAGTCGATTTCAGCACCATAGCTTTTGCCTATCCAGTCTGTCTGCATCTTTTTAACCTTTGAAGGCCAGTCAAGCTTGTCAAGGTCATTAAGAAGTCTTTCGGCATAGTTTGTTATCTTAAGCATCCACTGTCTTAAGTTCTTCTTTGTTACCTGAGAACCGCAGCGGTCACATACACCGTTTGTAGCCTCCTCATTTGCAAGTACACATTTACAGTTAGGGCACCAGTTAAGAGGCATTTCCTTTTCATAGGCAAGACCGTTTTTAAACATCTGTATAAAAATCCACTGTGTCCATTTATAGAACTTAGGGTCAGTTGTGTTTACTTCTCTGTCCCAGTCGTAAATTGCAGCTATATCGTTAAGCTGTCTTTTAAAGTTTTTAATACTTTCAGCAACAGCTACAGAAGGATGAGTACCTGTCTTAATAGCAAAGTTTTCTGCCGGCAGACCAAAGGCATCCCAGCCCATTGGGTGAAGAATCTCATAGCCCTGCAAAAGCTTATATCTGCTGACAACATCAGAAAGAACATAACCTCTCCAGTGACCTACATGGAGACCATTGCCTGAAGGGTATGGGAACATATCAAGACAATAATATTTTGGCTTGTCAGTATTTGTGGGATTAACAGGATCTTTTTCCCATCTGGCACGCCATTTTTTCTCAATTTCTTTATAATTATATTTCGTGCTCATTTAATATTTCCTCCATAGTAATATTAATTAATTATTATACACCTATATAGTAAAAAATTCAAGTATTATTAATTTTTTGTTTGAAACTGCAATATAGGGCAGTTTTGTATATAAATTTGGAATTAAACATAATTTGTTAAAATTTGAGTTGTTGAAAACAGGAAAAGGTTGATGAATTAATTTGCCGGTTTATAAGTAAATTGAATTTTTTACAGGAATGCGATATAATAAATATATAAAAGATGTTATTACAAAATTATTTTATATTGTGAAAGGAGGAAAGTTTTTTATATTATATGTATATGATGTGGCAGTTATAATAGAGTTTTAGTGAAGGGAGTAACAAATTATGAAAATTCATCCGGATTTAAAAGAAGTTTTTGAGCATTTGCCGTCAATTAGTTCAGAAGTAAATGAAGAAAATGTGAAGGAGGTTCGTAAAGCTGTTCCAATGCCGGATTTGAAAGGTTTGGATGATGATGGGACTGTAACATTTACAAGAATGACGATATCAGGTCCCGATTGTGAAATACCTATTGTTATGGTTAAACCTGTATCTGAAAACGATAAATATCCGGTGTGTCTTTCAATTCACGGGGGAGGAATGTTTCTGGGAACAGCAGAAGACGGAATAGGAGATATAGCTGCAATGGCTAAGGAACTTCAATGTATTTTTGTGTCACCGGAATATCGCCTTGCACCGGAACATCCTTATCCCGCAGCAGTAAATGATTGTTATGCAACTCTTGTATGGATCAGTGAACATATTGGCGAGTATCAGGGAGACAGCTCACATATTGTTGTTATGGGAGGCAGTGCAGGTGCAGGACTGTCTGCTGCTATTGCATTGAAAGCCCGTGATGAAAATGGTCCTCATATTTCTTATCAGTGTTTAATGTATCCGATGATTGATGACAGCCTTGACAGTCCGTCTAAACAGGAAATTACCGATAAGCGTATTTCTAACAGAGCCGGATGTATAAGTATGTGGGAAATGTATTTAAAAGGAGTGTCAAAGGGTGAAGTTCCGGTATATGCGGCACCGGTTCGTGCGAAAGATTTTACAGGGCTTCCTCCTGCATTTCTTGCTGTTGGACAGTTGGATCCGTTTCGTGATGAAACGATTTATTATGCACAACAGCTTATGTGTGCAGGAGTTCCGACAGAATTACATGTATTCCCGGGATGTTTTCATGCATGGGATGCATATGCACCTGATGCAGATGTTTCAAAGGCTGTTACTGATTTAAGGTTAATGGCTTTGAGAAAGGCTTTTAAGTGGGAATAAATTTTGTAAAATTTAAGCATTTATGTTCTTTGTTTATGGAATTTGCCTGTTTTATGCTGTATCATATGACAGGCAAGTTTTTTAGTGATGATTGGCAATGTGTATCAGAAAAGGCATTTGTTCATAAATTTATCTGACAATATTAATATAAATCGGTCAATACAAAATGAATTATATCAGTGATTGATGAATTAAAAGGACTGTTTGCGGATATTACCTTCCGTAAACAGTTTTTTTGCTTTGAGTAATATATTTAATTATGAAATAAAGGTTCAATTATTAGATTTAAAAAATTATTTGGTGGAAATAATGGCTGATGTATGTTATAATGTTATTTGTATAATTTTGCATAAACGGAGAAATCAGTATGTATCTTAAAAGACTTGAATTACAGGGGTTTAAATCTTTCCCTGATAAAATAAAGCTGGAATTTAATAAAGGTATTACCGCTGTAGTTGGACCAAACGGCAGCGGAAAGAGCAATATTGCTGATGCTGTACGCTGGGTACTGGGTGAGAAAAGTGCTAAAAGCCTGAGAGGGGCTAAAATGGAAGATGTCATATTTAACGGTACGGCAAACAGAAAGCCTCTCAGTTTTGCTGAAGTATCTCTTGTTATGGATAATGAGGACAGAAAGCTTAATCTTGATTACAGTGAAATAACCGTAACCAGACGTGTGTTCCGCTCAGGTGAAAGCGATTACCTTATAAATGGTACAAAGTGCAGAGCTAAGGACATACTGGAGCTTTTTATGGATACAGGTGTTGGCAAGGAAGGCTATTCTATTATAGGACAGGGTAAAATTGATGAAATTTTGTCATCAAAGTCCGAGGACAGAAGGCTTTTGTTTGAAGAGGCCGCAGGTATTGTAAAGTACAGGACAAGGTGTGTTGAGGCGTCAAATAAGCTTGCAAAGGAACAGGAAAATCTTGTAAGGGTAAATGACATTATAGATGAGCTTGAAAAACAGGTGGGTCCCCTTGCAATACAGGCTGAAAAGGCTAAGAAATGTATTGTTCTTGCTGACAGAATGAAGCTTGTTCAGGTAAATATATTTGTGCGTGATGCTGATAAGTATGAAAAAGAACTTAAGGCATTAAATACGAATATAAATCAGCTCAGACAGGATATTGACAGAGAATTGCGAACCGAAGAAAAAAATAATGAGCGTAAAACCAAGCTAAAGCAAAGGCTTGCTGAAACAGAGCAGGATATAGAAAATCACAATGTGTATATTGCAGATAAACGTTCCGAAAAGGAGCAGAAAGAAAATGATATTAAGCTTTGTGATCAGGAAATACAGCACTTAAATGAAAATATAAACAGAATAAATGAAGAAAGTGCTACAGGAAGCAGTCAGATTAAAGAAAAGAGAAATTCAATTGAAAATATAAAAATTGAAATAGAAGAAAAAGAAAAAGAACTCAATGAAAAACAAAACCTGTATAACACAAAAATTGAAGAATTCTCAAAAATAAGCTCAAGAGTAAGTGAAAACGAAGAACAGCTTAATAATTTCAACAGCCTTATAATTGAAAAAATGAACAAGGCTACAGATGTTAAAAATGAAATGAGCAAGGTTGCTGCAATGACAGAACAGATCAATGAAAGAAAAAACAAGCTTTCAGAAGAACTTTCACTGTTAAAGGAGCAGGAAAGTGAGAGAAATTCAATTCTTGAAGAAGCAAAAAAGGAAATGGCAAGAATTGAAAAGGAAAGCAGTCTTGCAAAGGAAAACATTGATAAAAATGAGGAACAGATCAATAATATAAGAAAAAGCCTTAATGAAGCAAATAACAGACTTCAGTCTGTGAACAGGGAAATTCAGGAAAAAAATGCAAGATTAAAGGCTCTTTCAGAACTTGAAAAGAGTTATGAAGGATATTATACAGGTGTTAAGGCTATACTTAACCAGAGAGATAATAAAAATCCTGAATTTAAGGGAATATGCGGAGCAGTGGGTGAAACAATAAGCTGTGAAAAAAAATATGAAACAGCTATTGAAATAGCTCTCGGCTCAGCTGTGCAGAATATTATTGCAAGAACAGAAGAGGACGTAAAAAAGGCTATTAATTACCTTAAAAAGAATAACAAGGGAAGAGCTACATTCTTTCCAATGACTGCAATAAAGGCAAAAAGCCTTGGAAGTGAAAAATACAGCATAATTAAGGAAAAAGGTATTATAGGCATTGCAAAGGAGCTTATTAAATATGCTCCTGAGTATGAAAATATTATGTCATCACTTCTTGAAAGAGTGATAGTGGCAGAAGATATGGACAGTGCTGTTGCTCTTGCAAGGAAAACAAAGTATGCCTATAAAATTGTAACTCTTGAAGGTGAACTTTTAAATCCAGGAGGTTCAATGACAGGAGGTTCTGTAAGTAAAAAATCATCGGGAATTTTTTCAAGAGGAAGAGAAATAGGTGAACTGAGGGATATACTTAAAGGTTTTCTTGAAGAACAGGCATCTATAAATGCAGATGTTGAGAAAATGACTGAAATCTATGAAAATCTCACATATAAAGTAAATGAGGCTAAGGAGGAAATTCAGAAGCTTGCAATAAGCAGAACAAAGGCTTCTGCGGACATATCTCAGGCTAAAGAGTTTTCAGAAGATATTAAAAACAGAATTTCAGGATATAATACGGAACTTACACAGCTTGAGGAAAGTGCTTCTAAGGGAAATGAAAAAATTGCTGAATTAAATGAAAGTCTGGCTGTTATAACTAATGAAATAGATGAAACAAACAAGAAGCTTGAGGATTTCCAGAGCAGGATACAGTCTGACAGAGATGTAAGAGAGAGCAGTAATGAAGAACTTTCAGAAATGAGAGTAGAACTTAATCAGAAAGAAAATGATATATATACCCTTAAAAGCAGTGTAAAGAGAATAAATTCCGAAATTGAGGAAATTGAAAACAGTCTTAAAAACAGCAGTGGTTTAATAGCTGAATATGAAGAAAAAATAAAAACCAAAGAAGCTGAAAAAGAAAATTTAAACAGGGATATAATAAAAATAAGCGAGGAGTATAATTCCCTTGTTGAAAGAAATAATGAGCTTATAAATGAAAAGAACAGCATTAATTCTGATTCAGAAACTCTTGATGCTGAAATGAAAAAACAGCTTGAAACAAGAACACGTCTTGAAAAAGAACTTGACCGAGTGGTAATGAGAAAAGAACAGACTGACACAAAGTGCAGACAGCTCTATGACTCAATGTGGGAGGAATATGAAATTACATATGTTGCGGCTAAAGAGTGTGAAAAACTTGAAGCAACAGACGAGGAGCTTAAAAAGGAAGAAAAAAGCCTGAGAAATGAGATAAAAGCTTTAGGAAATGTAAATCTCAATGCTGTTGAGGAATATACAGAGGTAAAAGAAAGATATGATTTCCTTAAAAACAACAGAGATGATATTATAAAAACCGAAAAAGAGCTGACTAATATTATAAATGACCTTAACAATATGATGGAAAAGCAGTTTAAGGAGCAGTTTGCCATAATTAGTGATAATTTTACAAAGACATTTGCAGAAATGTTCGGAGGTGGTTCTGCTGAGCTTAAATTAAGTGATTCTGAGGATATATTAAACAGCGGTATTGATATTGTTGTTCAGCCTCCCGGAAAATCTCTCCAGAATATGATGCTTTTGTCAGGCGGTGAAAAAGCTCTTACTGCTATGGCTCTGCTTTTTGCAATACTTAAAATGAAGCCGTCGCCTTTCTGTATACTTGACGAAATAGAGGCTGCTCTTGATGATGCAAATGTAAACAGATATGCAAATTATCTTAGCAATTTTATAAATGATACGCAGTTTATTGTCATAACTCACAGAAAGGGTACAATGGAGGCTGCCGATATTTTATATGGCGTAACTATGCAGGAACAGGGTGTTTCAAAGCTTGTTTCAGTTAAATTTGATGAAAAAGGAGTGCAGTTATAATGGGTTTATTTGATTTTTTGAAAAAGAAAAAAGAAAATGAAGATATTGATATTATTAAAAATGAAAGTACAAATGAAGTGACGGAAGAAGTTTCAGATGTTAATGATGACGTTGTAGAAGATATGCAGGCAGAATGTGAAAATACCGCAGAAAATATATCTGAAAACGTAAAAGCTGATGAAAGTGAAAAAGAAGATGTCACTGAAATGGCGGAAGCAGAAGAAATCCAAAAAACAGATATAAATATTACTGAAATAACAGAAAGCATTGACACCGATGTAAATATATCCGAAACAGCGGAAAGTGAAGCAAGTGATAATGAGGAAACGACCGCTGATGAAAATGTAACCGAGGAAGAGGTTAATATTGAAAAAGAAGAGGTTAAGGAGAAAAAGACAGGATTTTTTGCCAAAATAAAGGCAGGGTTAAGCAAAACAAGAGATAACATAATGTCAGGTGTTGACAATGTGCTGAAATCATTTGTCAAAATTGACGAGGACTTGTTTGAAGAGCTTGAAGAGGCTCTTATAATGGCAGATATTGGTGTTGATACTTCTCTTTATATTATTGAAAAGTTAAGAGAAAAGGTAAAGGACGAAAAAGCAACTGAGGCTTCACAGGTAAAAGGTCTTCTGGTTCAGGTAATAACGGAAATACTTGAAAAAGACGATGAGCCTCTGGAACTTCCGAGCCCTTCTGTTATTCTTGTAATAGGTGTAAACGGTGTGGGTAAGACTACTACTATAGGAAAACTTGCACACAATTATCAGGCTGAGGGAAAATCTGTACTTCTTGCGGCAGCAGATACATTCAGAGCGGCAGCTATTGATCAGCTCCAGATTTGGGGTGACAGAAACAACTGTGATGTTATAAAGCATCAGGAAAATTCAGACCCTGCCGCTGTTGTGTTTGATGCAGTAAATGCGGCAAAGGCGAGAAAAACAGATATTCTTATTTGTGATACGGCAGGACGTTTGCATAACAAGAAAAATCTTATGGAGGAGCTTAGAAAAATTGCAAAGGTCATAGACAGGGAATATCCTCAGGCACATACAGAAGTGTTCCTTGTGCTGGATTCAACTACTGGACAGAATGCACTGCAGCAGGCTAAGCTTTTTAAGGAAGTGGCAGATATAACAGGACTTATACTTACAAAGCTTGACGGTACTGCAAAGGGTGGTATTGTACTTGCTATAAAGCATGATATGAACATTCCTGTAAGATATATAGGAGTGGGAGAACAGATCAATGATTTGCAGCCTTTTAATTCCGGGGACTTTGCAAAGGCTTTATTTGATGAAGAATAGAGGGGTTAAATGAAAAAAATAACGGTACTTTTAGTTTTAATTCTGATTATAGCAGGTGGTATTTATTATTATGTGGCTTTGCCGGCAATTAATTTACATTCCCCCGGACTATGGTCATTTATAATATCTATACTTGCTATAGGGGGAATTGTGCTTCTGGCACTTAAAAGTATTTCTAAAACCGTGAAAGCAGGATACCTGACAGTATTCGGAGTAATTATTGCTGTTTTTATAGTGGGAGGACTTCTTTCATCTCAGGTAATCAATGCCAAAAAGTACTGTCAGCTTATAAATATATCAGAAAGAGATTTCAGTGAAGATATAAAGGAAGTAAATTATACTGAAATACCCAGCCTTGATAAAGAATCTGCCGAAAAGCTGGGGTTAAGAGAAATGGGTACAATGGGAGATCTGGTGTCACAGTTTGAAGTAAATAATTTGTATTCTCAGATAAATTACAACAACAAGCCTGTGAGAGTAACTCCCCTTGATTACGGCGATTTCTTTAAATGGCTTGCCAACAGAAAAGAGGGTATACCTGCCTATATCAGAATTGATATGACTACTCAGGACGTTGAGTGTGTAAGGCTTGATGAGGGAATAAAGTATTCCACATCGGAATTATTTAACAGAAACATTTACAGACACATCAGATTTATGTATCCTACTTATATTTTTGATGATATTTCATTTGAAATTGATGATAATGGTATTCCTGTGTGGATATGTCCTGTCAGAGATTATACCATTGGCTTGTTCGGCGGTGTTAAAATAAGTAAGGTAATCATTGTAAATGCTCAGGACGGTTCCGCAGTAAGTTATGATATTGGAGAAGTGCCTAACTGGGTGGACAGGGTTTATTCTGCTGATCTGTTAATAAGCTATTATGACTATTATGGTACTTTAAGAGGGGGCTATATCAACAGTATAATAGGGCAGAAAGGTTGTTTGCAGACAACTATGGGATATAATTATATTGCTCTTGAAGATGACGTATGGGTCTATACAGGTGTTACATCTGTTGCAGGAGATCAGTCAATTGTAGGCTTTGTGCTTATGAATCAAAGGACTGCCGAAACCAGATATTATGCTGTGTCAGGGGCTGAAGAGTATTCGGCTATGGCATCTGCTGAAGGACAGGTGCAGCATTTGGGATATAATGCAACCTTTCCTATTCTTTTGAATATTGCTGATCAGCCCACATATTTTATGGCTTTAAAAGATGATGCAGGACTTGTGAAAAGCTATGCAATGGTAAATGTTGAAAAGTACCAGATTGTTGCTGTTGGAAGTTCTATACTTGAATGTGAACAGAATTATATTAATCTTATGAACAGTAATGGCATAGAGGACAGCGATACCAATGAAGTTAAAGAAGCAGAAGGAATAATAGAAAGAATATCAGAAGTTATTATTGAGGGGAACAGTCACTACTTTATTAAACTTAATGGTAATGACAGACTTTTTGATGTAGATGTTGTAAATAATATTGATATTCTTAATTATGGCATAAATTCAGGTATTAAATTCAGCTATATTGAAAGTGTCGATTATAATATTGTAAATAAAATTAACTAATTAAAATTAACTAATAAATAAGCCGGTATTTCCGGCTTGTTTTTGAATTTATTGTAATTTTAAATGTGTGAACATATATTCGTTAATTACCGAAAAAATTTTCTATAATTGTTGATTTATAATATATGTTGTGATATACTGTCTTTAAGGAGTTGACGGCATGAGTGATTTTAAAATTGTTTCAAAATATAAGCCTACAGGCGATCAGCCTCAGGCTATAGAAAAGCTTGTAAACGGGCTTAATGAAGGTAAAAAATTTCAGACATTACTTGGTGTAACAGGCAGCGGAAAAACTTTTACTATGGCTAATATTATAGAAAAGGTAAACAGACCTACTCTTGTTATTGCTCACAACAAGACACTGGCGGCACAGCTTTACAATGAGTTTAAAGAGTTCTTTCCTGAAAATGCCGTTGAATATTTTGTGTCATATTATGATTATTATCAGCCTGAGGCCTATGTGCCCTCAACTGATACCTATATTGAAAAGGACAGTGCTGTAAATGATGAAATTGATAAATTGAGACATTCTGCTACATCGGCTCTTTTTGAAAGAAGAGATGTTATAGTTGTGGCAAGTGTAAGCTGTATTTACGGTCTTGGGGCTCCTATTGACTACAATACAATGACATTATCAATACGTCCCGGTATGCAGAAAAGCAGAGAGGAAGTTTTAAAGCGTCTTGTTGAAATTCAGTATACAAGAAATGAAATGGATCTTCAGAGAGGTACTTTTAGGGCTAAGGGGGATGTTGTTGAGGTTATACCGGCAGGTAATGATGATACTGCAATAAGAATAGAATTTTTCGGCGATGAAATAGACAGAATAACTGAAATAGATGTGCTTACAGGTGAAATAAAGGCAAGGAGAAATCATGTATCTATTTTCCCTGCTTCTCATTATGTGACAACAGGGGATAACCTGAAAAGAGCGTTACATGATATAAGTGAGGAACTTGACCGGAGATATGCGGAACTTAAGGCACAGGACAAGCTTCTGGAGGCTCAGAGAATATTACAGAGAACGAATTATGATATGGAAATGATGCAGGAAATGGGCTTCTGTTCAGGAATTGAAAACTATTCAAGGCATCTTGACGGAAGAGCACCCGGAAGTATGCCAAATACATTAATTGATTATTTTCCGAAGGATTTTCTTATAATTGTTGATGAAAGCCATGTTACAATACCTCAGATAGGCGGTATGTACAACGGTGACAGATCAAGAAAGACAACTCTTGTGGACTTTGGTTTCAGACTGCCCTCTGCTCTTGACAACAGACCTCTTAAATTTGAAGAGTTTGAAGGGAAAATAAATCAGATGATTTTTGTTTCCGCTACTCCAAACAAGTATGAAAAGGCTCATACAGAACAGGTTGTTGAACAGATCATAAGACCTACGGGACTTCTTGACCCTGAAGTGGAGGTACGTCCTGTTGAAGGACAGATAGATGACCTTATAAGTGAAATAAACAAGACTGTTGCCAGGGGCAACAAGGTACTTGTTACTACTCTTACAAAGAAAATGGCCGAGGATCTGACACAGTATCTTAAGGAAAGCGGTATAAGGGTAAATTATCTTCACTCTGATATAGATACTCTTGAAAGACTTGAAATTATAAGGGATTTAAGACTTAATGTTTTTGATGTTCTTGTGGGAATTAACCTTTTGAGAGAAGGTCTTGATATTCCTGAAGTTAGTCTTGTGGCTATTATTGATGCGGATAAAGAGGGATTTTTAAGAAGTGAAACTTCTCTTATACAGACAATAGGACGTGCGGCAAGAAATGCTGAAGGTCATGTTATAATGTATGCTGATACTATGACTGACTCTATGAGAAATGCCATAACAGAAACTAACAGACGTAGATATATTCAGGAGGAATATAACAAAGAGCATAATATTGTGCCTAAGACAATAAAGAAAAAGGTTCATGAGATAATTGCGGCAACTCAGGGTATTGAAAGGAAAAAGACAGATATTATGGATAAGGATCCTGAGTCTATGTCAAGGGAAGAACTCCTTGAAGCTATAAAGAAGGTTGAAAAGAGTATGAAAAAGGCTGCGGCTGAGCTTGATTTTGAAAAGGCGGCTGAGCTGAGGGATAAGATGATTGAGATGAAGAAGATCAGCTTACTTTAAATAAGTAAGCGGAAACATTAGGGTTAATATGTTTTGTTTTATGGGGGAATTGGAAGTTAATAAAGTGAGGAATGAGGGGTGAGGAGTGAGGAGTTGAAACCTTATAAATTTTTTAAGTAACTTTTACTTCTCATCACTATAGAAATTGGAATTTACAGAAAAGCGGGCGATCGATGATCGCCCCTACAAGGGTATTGGTTATGGTAAGGTGTTCGTTAAATTGGAATTTGTGGGTGTATTGTGAAAAACGGGCGATTGATAAATTGCACCGCAAGAAGTATGCGGACAGCCGATTCAGAACTTTTGCTACGCAAAAGCGGCATCATTGCACCGAAAGATTTATCGGACAACCCGAAGGGTTGGCTTTCAACCTTTGCACAGGCAGAATAGCCGGACGACCGTTAGGTCGGCTTTTACCGAAGGTAAAAGTGCTGAAGAAGGTTGAAAGTGCTGAGCGTGCCATCGGATACTTCTTCCAATTCTTAGTGAAATTTGACGAAGTCAAATTTTGCGGTATTCAATAGGCTGGCTTT
>CAZGIC010000051.1:0-15068 GCA_964526435.1 uncultured Lachnospiraceae bacterium
TTTTATTAACAATACAAGTTTTAGCTACAAAAGTTTTATTGCAATGTTTACATATGTATCTTTGTTTCCTTAGTCTTAAAATAGCATTAAAACCTGAAATATTAGGTATTTTAATATTTGAAGTTTCATAATTATTTATATTAATATGGGAAGCACCACAATAAGGGCAGAAATTAGGTTTATTCCTTAATACAGCAGTTATAATTAAAGTATCAACGTTTTTAATTGACTCATGGAAGCACTCAGATTTTGAAAAATCTATATTAGGGTCTTTTAAATTTAATAAATTTGTGATAGAATTAATTGTAGACATAAGCACCAATCCTTTCTTTATTGAATTTGGGTACTTTAATTTTGACATAGGTTTGGGCTTATGTCTATATTTTTTTTAATATTTGATGAAGTTTGTGACCACGTCAAATATTATACAACCGTTTTAAAAAACGTGTGAGCTGTTCCCGCATTTTTTATTCTATGAAAGAAATTTTTGGTAATTGAAATATATATTTTTTTGTGATATATTATAAATATAATTTGTTTGGGAGATGGTTGCTTTGACTATATATGATATAGCTAAAGAAGCGGGCACCTCAATTTCAACTGTATCAAGAGTGCTTAACAATAAAGCAAATGTAAGACCTGAGGTTAAAAAGAGAGTTGAAGAGGTACTTAAGAAATATAATTACAAACCAAGTGCAATTGCAAGGGGAATGGTGTCAAAAACAATGAAGAGCATTGCTGTGCTTACAGTAGATGTAAGGGTATCTCACTATGCAAGGATCATATATGTGATTGAACAAGAATTCAGTAGAAAGGGATACAATGTTACAGTGTGCAATATAGGAAATTCTGCCCGTGAGTGTGCAAGATATATTAAAATACTTATGGAAAAGCAGGTTGACGGTATTGTGCTTATAGGTTCCGTGTTCAGTAAAATAATTGATACTGAAGAGAATATAGCTTTGCTTAAAAATACGCCTGTAGTTATGGCTAACGGCAATCTTCCTTATGATAATTTTAAAAGTGTAATGGTAGATGACAGGGGAACTATAAGAGAAATTACAGATTACCTTTTTGACAAGGGTTACAGGAATATATATTATGTTCAGGATATGGATACACCATCGGCAAACATTAAGGCTGACGGTTTCAGAGAATCCCTTAAACTACACAATATTGAAAGAGTTGAAAGCAGAATTGTTGAAACGGAATACGGACTTGAAGGGGGAAGGGATGCAGCAGATAAAATTATAGCTATGAGCAAGGAGTTTGATGCCGTGGTGTTTGGTGAGGATATTACTGCCATAGGTGCAATGAAGCAGTTTATAAAAAGAGGATTTAAGGTGCCAGGGGATGTTGCTATTACTGGCTGCAATAACTGTGGGGAAACAAGGATATGTGAGCCGGAGCTTACAACAATAGACAACAAGCCTGAGCTTCAAGGGCAGATGTGTGCTGCTATATTAAGCGATATTTTAGAGGGTAAGAAAGTTGAAAATGGTCTGGTAATAAAGGCTGAGATTGTTGAAAGAGAAAGCGTTAAAAAATTGAAAATGCTTTAAATTAGTGCAGATGTAAATTCATCTGCATTTTTTATATTTTATGAACTTGTTTTGTGCAATATGTATAAAAAATATTTGCAAATTGTGAAAGCGCTTTCAAATATTTTTTTTTATTTTATTGGAAATTTACTTATATTTAAAAGTTTTTGAAAATTTTAAGGCATTAGCATAAATTGTAAATTACTGATAAAAATTGACTTTTTATCAGTAATTTGTTGACATTTTTGATTGTAGTTGCTATAATTGGATCATAAGAAAGCGCTTTCAAAAAAACGGAAAAAATAAATTTAAATATAAAGGGAGATAAAAAATTATGAGAATAAAGTATGAAGAATTAGAAAACAAGTTTAAGGAAATTTTAGAGAGCAGGGGTTTTTCAGAAGATAATGCAAAGGCTGCTGCAAGAGTATTTGCTAAAAACAGTCTTGACGGTATTTATTCACACGGTGTGAACAGATTCCCGAGAGTAATAAGCTATCTTGATAAAGGAGAAATAGATCCATCTGCTATTGCTACTGTTGAACTGAAAATGGGTGCTTTTGAAAGATGGAACGGACACAGAGGATTTGGACCTCTTAATGCAACAATTGCAATGGACAGAGCATGTGAGATTGCTAAGGAAAATGGCATCGGTATTGTGGCATTGGGTAATAATAACCATTGGATGAGAGGTGGTAGTTATGGCTGGCAGGCAGCAGATAAGGGATGTATAGGAATATGTTGGTCTAATACAATGCCTAATATGCCAGCATGGGGAGGAAAGGACAGAAAGATAGGAAACAATCCTTTTATTATGTCGGTGCCAAGAAGCAATGGTGCTCATGTGGTCGTTGACTGTGCTGTATCACAATTTTCATACGGAAAAATTGAAGAGGCAAGATTAAAGGGACAGCAACTTCCCGTGCCGGGAGGATATGATACAGAGGGGAATCTTACAACAGACCCTGCTGAAATTGAAAAAACATGGAGAGTTCTTCCAATGGGTTACTGGAAAGGCAGTGGCATATCAATTCTCCTTGATGTAGTTGCAACAGTGCTTACAAATGCAAATTCAGTAGCTGATATTGGCACATTTGGTGATGAGGTTGGATTGACACAGATAATGATAGCGATTGATCCTTCAAAAGCAAATACTGTTGAAATCACAGACAGTATTGTAGAAAGAATTATTGATGATATTAAATTATCTGAGCCTGTTAAAGAAGGGGGAGAGGTATTTTATCCCGGTGAAATGGAATTAAGAACACGCAGAGAAAATTATGAAAATGGTATTCCTGTAATAGATGAGGTATGGGAAAAGATAAAGTCATTGGTTAAGTGATAAATATAAATTTTTGATTAGAGGTGAAATTTATGGAATACATTATTGGTATATTAATTCTTATATCATTTGTAGGACTTGCAGTGTATGCAGCCAGAGGCGGAAATCTCATGATGGGTATGCTTGTGATGGCTATTATATGGACATTCCTTCCTATGGTTGGTTTTAAGCTTGTAACTAATCCTGACTTTATAACCGCAAATCAGGATATGATAAATATGTCGTGGATAGATGCATTTACAAAGGTTTTTCAAGAAGGTCCTGAAGGCTGGGGTTCGGTGCTTGTTAATGTAGTATTTGGTGCGTGGTTCGGACGTGTTCTGCTTACTACAGGAATTGCATCAACATTAATAAGAAAGACAACAGAGCTTGGCGGTGACAAGCCTGCAATTACATGTATACTGCTCTGTGCAGTTACAACGGCTATATTCTCTTCACTTTTTGGGGCAGGTGCAGTTGTTGCCATAGGTGTTATTGTTTTACCAATATTTATGTCACTGGGTATTCCTAAGGTGCTTTCAGTATGTTCATTTATGTTAAGTATAGGTGCAGGTATGTTTATTAACCCTGTTCTGTTTGGACAGTATTCTGCATTCTTCCTTGATGAGGCGGGCAAGGCAACTTATTCATATGAAACATATGTACACTGGGGAAGTATTGCTCTTGCTGTACAGCTTGTATTCACTATTGTACTTATTCTCTTTACAATGAGAAAGAAAAAAATTGTTCATGCATGGGCTGCTCAAAGACCTGTAAGGGCAAAAAGAGATACGGCTCCGGGCTTGGCTCTCCTTACACCTTTTATTCCTGTGTTGTTGCTTATAGTATTTAATATTCCTATTATTTTAGGTTTTTTGATCGGTGGATTTTACGCATTGCTGGTATGTGGGAGATTAAAGGATTTCAGAACAGCATGCAGAACATTTAACAAAGATTTCTTTGATGGTGTTGTTGATACGGCTCCTCTTGTAGGGTTCCTTTTAATGGTACCGATGTTTAATAAGGCAGCAGAACTTTGCATTCCTTACTTTAATGTGTTATTTAATGGTATAATTCCTAATAATACACTTGTTATTTCAATAGCCTTTATGGTGCTTACTCCTCTAGGCTTATTTAGAGGTCCATTCACATTATTCGGCTGCGGTGCCGCAACACTTGGTATTTTAAAGGGCATTGGTTTTTCAACAATGTATCTTGCGCCATTGATGATTGCAGCAACTACAGTAATGAATGTGTCATGCTGTATTACTCAGTCCTGGATTGTATGGGGTATAAGCTATGCAAAAATATCAACTAAGGATTTTATGAAGATGAGCGTTATTTCAGGATGGATAATATGTATCATATTACAGGCAATTACATATTTTATGTTTGGTTAAGGAGGGAAGTTTTTTATGGACAGAAAGGTAAGAATGGGTATTGATGTGGGTGGTACTCATACTAAGGCTGTAGCTATTGACAATGCTACTCATGAAATAATAGGCAAGTCATCTGTTAAAACTACTCATGATGATAAATATGGTGTTGCAACGGGAGTTGTTCAGGCTTTTGTAAACTGTATGAAGGAAAATAATATAAGACCTGAAGATGTAATATTTGTTGCTCATTCTACTACACAGGCAACAAATGCCCTTATTGAAGGTGATGTTGCTACTGTAGGAATTATAGGTATGGGACAGAAGGGCATTGAAAGCTTTCTTGCAAAAAGGCAGACAAGGCTTAAGGATATTGACCTTGGTTCTGGAAGAAAAATAAAAATAAAGAACAGATACATCAAATCAGAAAATATAGATGAGATTACTATAACAAAGGCTGTAAAGGAACTTGCTTCAGAAGGCGCAAATGTAATTGTGGCATCAGAGGCTTTTGGCGTTGACGATATTGCGGGAGAAGAATTTGTATATGATATTGCTCATAACAGGCTTGGATTTGAAACAACTGTTGCATCAGATATTACTAAGTTGTACGGACTTACGAGAAGAACGAGAACTGCTGCAATAAATGCAAGTATACTTCCTAAAATGCTTAATACTGCAAATTCAACTGAAGAGAGTGTAAGAAGTGCGGGTGTCAATGTTCCTCTTATGATAATGAGAGGCGATGGCGGTGTTATGGAAATAAATGAAATGAAGAAAAGACCTGTACTGACAATGCTTTCAGGCCCCGCTGCATCAGTTATGGGTTCTCTTATGTACTTAAGAGCAAGTAACGGTGTTTATTTTGAGGTTGGTGGTACTACAGTAAATATCGGTGTTATTAAAAACGGTCGTCCTGCTATTGACTATTCTATTGTAGGTGGGCACAGAACATATATAAGCTCGCTTGATGTAAGAGTTCTTGGTGTTGCGGGAGGTTCAATGATAAGAGTTAATAAGAACGGTGTTTACGATGTAGGTCCACGTTCGGCTCATATTGCAGGTCTTGACTATGCGGTATTTACAGATGAGAGCGAAATTGTTGATCCACAGCTTGAATTCTTTTCTCCTAAGGAGGGGGATCCTTCTGACTATGTTGCAATTAGGCTTAAGAGCGGTAAAAGAATTACAATTACAAACAGTTGTGCGGCAAATGTGCTGGGGCTTGTTAAGCCGACGGATTTCTCTTATGGAAATGTAAATTCTGCAAGAAAGGCTATGCAGCCTATTGCAGATTATCTGGGAATTACTGTTGAACAGGTGGCAGAACAGATACTGACAAGGGCTTATGAAAAAATTTCTCCTATTATTATGGAACT
Organism: uncultured Lachnospiraceae bacterium; assembly: GCA_964526435.1. Classification (GTDB taxonomy): domain Bacteria; phylum Bacillota; class Clostridia; order Lachnospirales; family CAG-274; genus Gallispira. The sequence goes on from CAZGIC010000051.1 coordinate 5,618, forward strand.
TGCAGAAAAATACAAACTGGAGCATGACCAGATTTCACTTGTTGGTGTTGGAGGCGGAGCTACTTCACTTATAGGATTTGTTGCAAAGAAAATGAATATAAAATACAGTGTGCCGGAAAATGCAGAGGTAATTTCTTCTATAGGTGTTGCCCTTGCTATGGTAAGGGATGTTGTTGAAAGAGTTGTGCCTAACCCTACTCCTGATGATATTAAAAGCATAAAGATTGAGGCAATAAACAAGGCAGTAGAAAGCGGTGCAGCTGCTGATTCTGTTGAGGTACATATTGAAATTGATCCTCAGACTTCAAAGCTTACTGCTATTGCAACAGGTTCAACTGAGGTCAAAACAACAGACTTGTTAAAGGAGTGCACGGAGGAAGAGGCGAGAAAGCTTGCTGCTGATGATTTAAGAACGATGGAAGATAAACTTAATCTTGTAGGTAAGACAAAGAATTTCTATGTTTACAATACGGAAAACAAGGGAAAGATGCCTTTAAGAATACTTGACAAGAAGGGCTTTATAAAAGTTCAGAGAACAGACGGCAAAATTGTCATGTGTAAGGCTACGTCTTACAGAAGTGTGGTTTCATCTATGTGGGAGGAACTTTCAATATTCAAGGCTGACTCTATTTTAAGACCTGATTATTATATTTGTGTGGGAGCAAGAGTAATGGATTTCAACGGTTCTGTGGATCTGGAGCAGATTTTAATGCTTATGGATGTTGAAATGCAGATGGTAGACGGTAGTGAGGATATTATAGTTGTAGGTGCCAAGAATCAGTTGTAAATTTACATAAGGAGTGAGTATTATGGGAAATATGGCTAAGGAACTGATGTATGCTTTTATGGGAAAGAAAATTGAAAAGGAAGAAGAAAAAATAAATGTACATTCTTTAAGATGTATGGCAGAGGAACTTTTAAAGCTTAATGAAAATGACTGGGTATTGTATGCATTTTCAAGAGAGCCTCTGGAGAGAAAAATTTCATTGGAGGATAAGTTTCAGTTTGCCTATCTTGCAAGAGTATGCGGAGAAAATGAGGCAAATAATATAGCAGGAAAGGATTTTACAAAGTGTGCCGAAAATATGGGATTTACAGTAAGAACTCCGGATATTTCAAATGGTGGTGCCAGTGTAACGTTTGCTCAGTATGAAGAAAGTGGAGAGATCACAATATTTATGGATACTGTAAAAAAAGCGGAGCCTGTACTTTATGAGCTTAAGGATCTGCTAGGGACAGTTGACATTTTCAGTGTGCTTCTGCTTCATGAAATGTTTCATGGTATTGAACAGATCAAGGCTGACACTATTTATACAAAGACAAAGAAAATTGAACTGTGGAGAAAACCTTTTTCAAATCTTTCAAGAATAGGCTGTTTAAGTGAAATAGCAGCTATGAGCTTTGCAAGATCGGTTCTTGATTTGAGTTACAGTCCCTATATATTTGATGTAATACTTATGTATATTTACAACAGAGAAGCAGCATCAATGCTTTTTGATGAAATAATGGGAATTACGGAGGTGGCGTAATGTTGACTACAACTTTAAAACTGGCAGATAAATATAATTATCTTGAGGATAAGTTTATTAAAGCTTTTGAATTTTTAAGAAATACAGATCTGGAAAGGCTTCCTGTAGGTAAAATTGAAATTTTGGGAGATGAGATATTTGCAAATGTTCAGGAATATGTAACAATGCCTGCTGAAAGCTGCAAATATGAGGCTCATGACAAATATTTTGATATTCAGTATGTGGTAAGGGGTATGGAACAGTTTGGTTATGTTTCAAGGGAAGGTCTTAAAATTGACACGCCATATGATCAAGAAAATGACCTTATTTTTTACAAGGACCCGGAGCATGGAGGCGGTGTGTTATTAAATGAAGGGGATTTTGCTATTGTACCTCCTGAGGATGCACATAAACCGAGATGTATTGAAAAAGAACCCTGTAATGTAAAGAAAATAGTTATAAAGGTAAAATTATAGGAGGATTTTAAAATGAAAATTACTTTCAGATGGTACGGAGAGGGAAACGACAGCGTTTCTTTAAAGCAAATAAGACAGATACCAAATTGCAACGGGCTTATGGGTGTACTGGATTACAAGGCGGCAGGAGAAGTATGGACAGAGGATGAAATTGCGGATTATGTAAAGCATGTAAATGACAGCGGACTTGAAGTTGAGGTTATTGAAAGTGTAAATGTTCATGAGGATATAAAAATGGGCTTGCCCACAAGGGATAAATATATTGAAAATTATATTACAACTATCAGAAATCTTTCAAAATACGGTATCAAGGTAATTGTATATAACTTTATGCCTGTTTTTGACTGGCTGAGAACTGATTTGGCATATCCTGTGGGTGATGGCTCAACTGCTCTTTATTACAATGATGAACAGCTTAAGGGAATGACACCTGAGAAGATCGTTGAGGATACAATCAACAACTGCAACGGATTTACTCTTCCCGGCTGGGAGCCTGAAAGGCTTGGAGAACTTGAAAAGACACTTGAAATATACAAGGATATTGATGAGAACAAATTAAGAGAAAATTATATATATTTTCTTGAAAAGATAATTCCTGTATGTGAAGAAATAGGGGTGAGAATGGCTGTTCATCCCGATGATCCTGCGTGGCCTTTGTTTGGGCTTCCGAGAATAGCTAATTCTCAGGAAGATTTAGATAAAATTGTTGAAATGGTTGACTCACCTGCAAACAGTATTTGTTTATGTACAGGCTCTCTGGGCTCATCACCTGATAACAATATTCCGGAAATTATAAGACATTTCGGGAAAAAGGACAGAATTGCCTGTGCTCATGTAAGGAATGTAAAGTATTTGGGCGAGAAGTGTTTCAGAGAATCTTCACATCTTTCAAAAGATGGCAGTCTTGATATGTTTGAAATAATGAAGGCAATATATGAAACATGTCCCGATGTTTATATCCGTCCTGATCACGGAAGAATGATATGGGATGAGAAGGCAAGACCGGGCTATGGTTTATATGACAGAGCTTTAGGGATAGCCTATATTAACGGACTTTGGGAAGCTATTGAAAAAATAAAATAATAAAAAAATATTCCTTCTTTTTAGATTTTTATGTTAATAGTGAAAACAGCTGCCTATAATGGTGGCTGTTTTCATTTGGAAGTGATATAATTGTACTGAGGTGATATTATGATTAAAGGTGTATTATTTGATATGGATGGATTGATGTTTGATACTGAAAGGCTGTCTACAGAGGGGTGGCTCAGATGCAGTGAAATAATGGGAGTTGATATTGACAGCAAATTTATAAATAGCTTTAAGGGAACAGCAAGAGAGTATAGCTGTAAACTTTTTAAGGAAAGGTTTGGTAATGGTTTTGACTATGACTATGCAAGGGAATTAAGAACAAAATACATAGATGATTATATAAATGAAAATGGTGTGCCTGTTAAAAATGGACTTTATAAACTGCTGGAATATCTTAAGAATAAAAATATACTATGTGTAGTTACTACATCAACACAAAGGCCTCTTGCAGAAAAATATTTTGAAATGACAAATATAAAAAAATATTTTAACGCTTTTGTGTTTGGTGATATGGTGGAAAGGGGAAAGCCTGAACCTGATATATTCTTAAAGGGTGCGGAGATGATAGGGGTAGCTCCTTGTGAATGTATTGTTCTTGAGGATAGCCCTGCAGGAATAAATGCAGGTTATAGGGCGGGGGCTAAGGTTATTGCTGTGCCTGATATGATACCGTTGAATAATGAAATGTTAAGTAAGGTAAGCTTTTGTGTGGGAAGTCTGGAAATAGTAAGAGATGTAATTGAAATGTATAGAGAAGCTTATTAAGAAGTTTATAAAAAGTATATTTTGTATTGAAATTGCTTGTTAAAAGGTATTGATATAGAAAGGATTTCTTAAATTAAAAAGTGTAATAAATTAAATATTAAATGTAAAATATGCACAAAAAAAATACCTTGACAAAAATATATTTGTGAAGTATAATAACTATAAAGAGAAGAAAATTATATCATTTTACAAATTGAGAAGGTATCTTTGGGTGAATTTTAAATAAAATGTACATTTGTGCATTTTATTTTTTTGCATAAAAATCGTCTGCAGCAAATATAAAAGCAACAGACGATTTTTTTAATGAAAGCTGATATTTAATTAAAGTCCTAAAAGTTTAATAGCATCTACATAGCTTGATATGCCCGCAACAACTTTCTTAGCTTCTTTCATGGCAAGAACTACAGTAGCAGGCTGATGAACTACATCGCCTCCGGCAAAAACACCATTGAGGGTTGTCATACCATAGGGTTTTTCTTTTGTGATAAGATAACCGTTATCATTTACTTCAATTCCCTTTGTAGTGGAAATAATACGTTTTGCCGGTTTTGAACCTATGGCTACAAGAACTTTGTCACATGGAATAACAACATCATTGCCTTCCTGATCAACTAAAAGTCCTCTAAGTTTTCCGTCATCTGTACCTACATATTCCTTTGGTGATGTTTTCCACATAAATTTAACACCATCAGAAACAGCACTGTCGTATTCAAGCTTGTCTGCTGCCATATCTTCAATTACGCCTCTGTAGACAACAGTTACTTTTTTAGCACCCATTCTGAGGGCTGTTCTTGAAGCATCCATAGCAACATTTCCCGCACCTATTACAAGAACTGTATCCCCTTCTTTTACGGGAACTTCTTTTCTTTCAACGCTTTTGCTGTTGTAAAGGGCTACCATTCTGAGGAAATAGTGTGATTTAATAACGCCGGCAAGATCTTTACCGGGAATATTAAGTTCCTTTGCAATTGCAGTACCTGTGCCTATAAATATAGCATCAAAACCCTTTTCAAAAAGCTGGTCAATAGTTATGTCCTTACCTATAAATGTGTTTGTAATAAACTGCACACCCAGTTCTTCTATTCTTTTGGTTTCACGTCGTACAACTTCCTTAGGAAGTCTGAATTCAGGTATGCCGTAAAGAAGTACTCCGCCAGGTTCATTTTCACCTTCATAAACGGTAACATTAAAACCCATCATTGAAAGATCGCCGGCAACAGTAAGACCGGCAGGACCTGAACCTATTACAGCTACTTTTCCTCTTGTTTTAGGAGGAATTTTTTCCCTTATAAGTCCCATATCAGCATCAAAATCTGCTACAAACTGTTCAAGTTTCCCTATTCTTATAGGTTTATGAGCTTTGTTCATTACACAATGTCCCTCGCATTGTTTTTCGTGAGGACAAACTCTTCCACAGACAGCAGGCAGATTTGTTTTCTCTGCAAGAAGGCTGCGGGCTTCACCGAAATTGCCCATTGAAAGCTGATGTATAAATTCTGGTATGTTGTTTTCAATAGGACAGCCTGTTTTACACATAGGCTTCTTACAGTTAAGGCATCTTTTTGCTTCGGCAAGTGCCTCCTGCATTGTAAAGGGCGTTATATCATAGTGTTCGTTGCTGTTCATAATTACCTCCTCATATTTCAGACGTGCAGTATTTCCTTAAGTTTTTTAAGAAGCAGGTCATTGCTTTTCTCATCCAGAATACAAAAACGGATGAAGTGATTGTCAAGATAAGGAAAATCTGCACAATCCCTTATTAAAATTTTGTTTTGAATAAGTTTATTAAAAACATCTGTAGAGGTTATATCCTCTCTTTTCAGACGAAGAAGGAAAAAGTTGGACTGAGTGTCATAAACGTGTACACAGTCAATATTAAAGAGTTCTCTGAAGATTTTTTCCCGTTCAGCATTTATTAAGCTGTGGGTTTTGTTTATAAAAGCTGTATCCCGAAACATAACTGTACCGCTAAGCTCGGCAAAGATGTTGACTGACCATGGGTCTTGGTGAGTGTTGATATAATTAATAATATCTTTGTTTGAACAAGCTCCATAACCTAATCTTAAACCGGGACAGGCAAAAAACTTTGACGTACCCCTTATAATAAACAGATTATCGAATTCTTCAATAAGAGGCATTGCTGATACTTCTTTGTTAATATCGGAAAATTCGACATATGTTTCATCTATCATAAGCTTAATATTTCTGCTTTTGCAGTGAGTAAGTATTTCTCTTATTTCGCTGCAGGTAACATATGTACCTGTAGGGTTATTTGGATTGCATATAACAAGCAGATCTATATGGGGAGTAAGAATATTTTTAAGCTCCGCTATGTTAAGCATAAATTCATCTTGCTCCTTTAAGGGAAAAAGTTCTGCACTGCCGCCAATAAGCTCTATCTCTTTTAAATATTCGGAATAGGCCGGCGAAACAATAACAGCTTTTTTGGGAGAAATGCTCTTAATACACATTGATATAAGTTCTGTTGAACCGTTGCCTACCATAATATGTTGGGAATCTATACTTGTGTAGCTGCTTATTGCATCTCTGAGTGCAACATAAGATACATCAGGATAATTGGTAGGGGCATCAGTATTTTGAGCTATTGCCGTCTTTACAGATTCAGGCAGACCCAAAGGATTTACATTACCGGCGAAATTATAAATTTCTTCTTTTTTAATACCGTAAATTCTTGAAATTTCGTCTAAATCTCCTCCATGAATTACGTTTAAATTCATAATAGCACTTCCTTTTGTCCTTCTCTATAAATAGTATAACATTAATGGGTATAAAATGAAAGGGGATAATTTTAAATATTTTTATTTTTTTTAATAAAGTTAAAAAAGATATTGGAAAATAAAGAGATTTGTGTTATAATACAAATTACCGTAAAAAAATTTAATTTATAGGAGTGTGATTTTCGTGGACTCAGGAGATCCGCAATATTTACCGATGATTATTGTACTTGTTATTTGTTTGGTGTTTTCTGCTTTTTTTTCAGCCTCTGAAACAGCTTTAACATCCTTAAGTAAAATAAGGATAAGAGCCATGATTGATGAGGGAGTTAAAAATGCTGTGAATATTCAGAAGGTTACAGATAATTCAGGCAAACTTTTGAGTGCAATACTTATAGGAAACAACATTGTAAACATAGGTGCTTCATCTATAGCTACTGTTATAGCTACAGATATTTTCGGAAGCAAGGGTGCCGGTATATCTACAGGCGTTATGACATTACTTGTACTTATTTTCGGTGAGGTTACACCTAAAAGCTTTGCAAGAGATAATGCGGAAAGTGTAAGTCAGTTTTGTGTAAAACCCATTGCTTTTTTTATGTTTATACTTACACCATGTATATTTATACTTAATATAATTACAGGATTTATTTTTAAACTCCTTGGAAACAGAGGGGATAGTACTCCAGTTGTTACTGAAAATGAATTCAGAACTATGGTTGATGTAAGCCATGAGGAAGGTGTCCTTGAAGGGGAAGAAAAAGAAATGATTACAAATGTGGTTGATTTTAAAAGTGCAACTGCTGAAGATATAATGGTTCCGAGAATTGATATGGTTGCAATTCCTGATGATTTGTCCTATGAGGAAGCCGTAAAGGTGTTTAAAGAAAAAAGATTTACAAGACTGCCTGTGTACAATGAAACAAATGACCATATTGTGGGTACATTATCATTTAAGGATATTATGCTTCTTGATGATGTGAAAATTGATGACTTTAAGGTTACTGATTATATGAAAGAACCTTATTTTACTTATGAGTCAAAACAGTGTTCAAAGCTTTTTGCAAGTATGAAGAGAGAGTCTATATCTATGGCTATAGTTCTTGATGAGTACGGCGGAACAGCAGGAATTGTTACTCTTCAGGATCTTATTGAAGAAATTGTGGGAAATATTATTGATGACACAAGAGATGACGAAGAAGATGTTGTTAAGTTAAATGATAACGAATTTATTGTAAATGGTGCAACAAAGCTTGGAGATGTAAATGATATTCTCGGAATGGATTTTGAAAATGATGAAATAGAATCCATAGGCGGTTATGTTATTTCTATTATAGGAAGATTTCCTGTAAAGGGAGAAAAAATTGATGATGAAAAGGCAAGTTTTGTTGTTGAAAAAATAGATAAGAACAGAATTGAAAAGCTCAGAGTAATATTGAAGTCTGAGCCTGAGTTGGAAGAGGAAGAAAAGGAGAACTAGTGTATGGTAATGGGCAATGATATTGGCATTGATTTGGGTACTGCCAGTGTAATTGTATATTGTAAGGGGGACGGTATTGTGCTTCAGGAACCTTCTGTTGTAGCTGTTGACAACAGTAAGCATGCTATTGTTGCAGTTGGTGAAGAGGCAAGAAAAATGCTCGGTAAAACCCCTGCCAACATTGAGGCTGTAAGACCTTTGCGTGACGGAGTTATTTCTGATTTTGAAGTAACTGAAAGAATGATCAGGTATTTTATTGACAAATCTGTTGGTACTCATTGGCTTAAAAAACCTAGAATTGCAGTTTGTGTTCCTAGCAGAATTACAGATGTTGAAAAAAGAGCAGTTGAAGAGTCAACAAGAAATGCCGGTGCAGCCCAGGTGTTTATAATAGAGGAACCTATTGCAGCAGCCATTGGTGCAGGACTTGATATTTTCAGACCCTGCGGAAGTATGGTTGTTGATATTGGAGGGGGAACTACAGATGTTGCTGTTATTTCTCTGGGGGGAATTGTTGTAAGCACATCAATAAAAGTTGCAGGCGATAAGTTTGATGATGCAATTGTAAGATATATGAGAGATGAACATCAGCTTGTAATAGGTGAGAGAACTGCTGAAAACCTTAAGATAATTATTGGTACAGCGGCAGAAGATACACCTATGAGCAGAATTGAGGTAAAAGGCAGAAATGCCACATCAGGAATGCCTATGACTGTTGAAATCACATCAAGGGAAATGTATGAGGCTTTGAAAGTTCCTGTAAGGTCTGTAATAGATGCAGTCAGATATGTTCTTGAAAATACTCCTCCGGAGCTTTCAGGGGATATTCTTGACAGAGGAATTGTGCTGACAGGAGGCGGTGCTCTCTTGTCAGGACTTGACAGAGTGATTGAAAACGAAACAGGAATAAGGTGTACTATAGCTGAAAATCCTGTAAATTGTGTTGCTATAGGCACAGGAAAGTTCATTGAACTTCAGACAGATGACGACAGAGGTTTTTTTAGCTGTATAAAAAAATTCTTTAGTTTGGAAAATAATGATTAATTGTCATTTGCCACTCTATTAAAAGGATGCTGAAATGTAAATACTGAATAGGGTCGCTAAGGAATACAAGTTTAAAATTAATTGAACTAAAGTGATTAAATTGAAAATATTGAATTATTTCAACTGAAGTGAGCAGATGTTCTTTTATAAGGATGTCTGCTCATTTTGTCATAAGTTATGTAGTTAAGTAAAAATAAAACTTATGTTCTTTTGACATTTTCAGTTATTACATATAAAGGAATATATACTGTATACAGTTAAAAATCCCCTGAATTATTGTTCATAATACAGGGGATATGTTTATGTAAATATTCTTTTTGCTCCGATAAATGTGTTTTGTGAGTAGTTGTCACT
>CAZGIC010000052.1:0-12330 GCA_964526435.1 uncultured Lachnospiraceae bacterium
AAATGATAAATTTATAAAATAGCTGATGTAATAAACATTATTGCATCAGCTATTTACACATATATTTTTAATATTTTATGGTTCTACAATATTTGGTGTGGTCATCATACTATAGCCTCCTTTTTAAAGGAGGGGGGCGGATTATAATATCAAGTGCAACACCTAAAAAAATAGTAGACTTCATATCAACCAAAGTGTAAAATGTAATTATCGCAAAAATATAACACGGAGGTAATGATATGAAGTCATATACACATTTTACACTAGAGGAGAGAGAATGTCTAGCCCAAAGTTTAATTGAAGGAAAAAGTTTACGACAAATAGCAAAAGAACTGAAAAGAAGCCCATCTTCTGTAAGCAGAGAAGTAAAACGAAACTTCAGTAAAAAGAAGAAACGTTATAATCCTTGGAGAGCACAGAATTTATATATAATTCGTCGCAAAAGGTGCAGACAAAAGTATAAGATTACAAAAAATATAAAAATGTATAATTATATAATAGCACGCTTAAATAAGTACTGGTCTCCTGAAGTCATTGCACATAAATGCAAAGAAAAAAGTTTAAATTATCTTTCACCTATTGAATTTATTAATAAAAAGTGTTGCACTTGACTTGACAATCCGCCGGGGACCGCTTTAGCGGTGGAGGTTTTTATAAGTCAGCCACAAGCTGACTGTTAGCGAAATTTGACAAAGTCAAATTTTGCGATATAAGTTTTTTATAAACCACACCATTTGGCAAAGAACCTATTTAATTCAGTGTATACTCTCCATATTACCTTTGTAATAAATGGACATATTACCTTTCCGCTAAACTCATTATTTATGTACAACATAATTTTAATTTTATGCAAAATTATAAATTTCTGAAATATATTAATAATAGCTAAAAAATAAGAGGTTCCATAATGAAACTTTTAAAAAGAAAAAAAACAATAATTATTACCCTTTTAATTGTATTTATATCAGGACTGTTGTTTTCCATAACTCCTGTAATACAGGAAAAACTTTATCCTGAAGCAGTAGCCGCATCTGCCTCAAAAAGAAAACTACCCATATACTGCGTAGATACCCAGGGCAAACCCCAAATTTCAATAAGCTTTGATGCGGCATGGGGAGCCGACGATACAGATGCCCTTCTTGAAATACTAAAAAATAATGATGTTAAAGCTACTTTTTTCCTTTGCGGATACTGGGTTGATAAATATCCCGAAGAAGTAAAAAAAATATATGAAGCCGGAAATGACATTGGAAACCACAGCAATAATCATCCTCACAGCTCTCAGCTCAGCCTTGAGGAAAACAAAAAAAATATTATGGAGTGCCACAACAAAATCAAAGCACTTTTAAACATTGATCCCATACTATACAGACCGCCTTTCGGCGAATACAATGACACGGTTATTACAGCAGCCGAAGAATGTGGCTATTATCCTATTCAATGGGATGTTGATAGTTTAGACTGGAAAGAACTTGGTACAGATGAAGAAATAAATCAGGTGCTTAACCACAAAAATCTTGGGAACGGCTCTATAATTTTATTCCATAACGATGCAAAATACACACCGGAAGTTTTAGATACAATAATCAAAAAGCTTAAAGAAAAAGGATATGAAATTGTCCCAATAAGCCAGCTTATACATAAAGAAAATTACACTATAAACAATGAAGGCAGACAGCTGCCAAACACACTTTCATCTACAGAATCAACTACAAATGCTTAACATTAACAAATTCTAAATAATATAGTATTTCCTAAAGTAACTACAGCTTTTTAAGTTCAACACCTCTGATAACCACATACGTTGACAATAAACTAAACAAAAACAATTAAAATAATAGCTTTTTATTGCCAACCATTATATATTAAAAAATAATGTACTTATAATAAACGTGGTTGCATAGATAATTATTTCTATACCACCATATGCTAAGTATTGTCAGAGCCACACCGGTTGATAAATAGGAATATAAACACCATTTTTATTTGGTTCTGTAATATTTGTGTTGTCATTACCATAAACTTCATATTGAAATATACCTCATAGGCCCCCTTTTAAGGGAGCTGTCAAGCGTAAGCTTGACTGAGGGTTTTATAAGCCACGCTAGTTGACAAAGACCCAAAATTACCTACAGAAATTTAATCTGTAGGTAATGGTAAATTTTATTATATAGGTATACCCCAACTATTGACAAAGAGCCCATTTTAATTATGTACAATCATATTTATTTAGATAAAAAAAGTGCATATCCTGATTAACGAATATGCACTCAAAAGTTTAGCTTTTAATATCAATCGAGTATAACCACACCAGTTGACAAGAGCCCCTGATTAATCAGAGGCTCTTTTAGTAATTAACATAAAATATGTAATAATATTATTCTTTAACAGCACCCATAGTAACACCAGTCATGAAATACTTCTGGCAGAATGGGTATATAAACATGAATGGAATGATAGATACAATAACCGCAGCACTCTTAAGAGTGTTTGTATTAATTCTTGTACCTTCACTTGTATCCTGCTTATCTTCAAAAAGGTCTCTTAACTTGTACTGGAAGTTATACTTGTCAGATGACTTAATGTAAATTACATAATGGAAGTACTCTGACCATGCAGCAACGGCAAAGAATAAGCCGATTGATGCAAGAGCAGCCTTTGACAATGGAAGTACAATCTTAACAAATATACCCATTGGAGTACATCCGTCAATTTCTGCAGCTTCAAACAAACTTGCAGGAATACCTTCAAAGAAACTTCTCATAAGTACTAAGTTGTAAACATTCATAGATACAGGTACGATAACTGCCCAAATAGAGTCAAGTAAACCGATAGTCTTCATAACTAAGAATGTAGGGATAAGACCTGCATTGAATATCATTGTGAAAAGCAATGCATAACCAAATATTTTAACACCAGGCATATCTCTCTGAATAAGAACATATGCACCTAAAGTAGAAAGTAACAAACCTAAAATTGTAGTAAGAATTGTTGTGTAAACTGATACAAGGAATGGATGATATAACTGAGGGTCAGTTAAAATTCTCTTGTATGCAATCAAATTAAACCAAACTTCTTCTCCTGTATCCGGATCAAGACCCTTTGGAATAAGAGTAAGTCCGTAAACAGTCTGATTGATCATAGAGTCACAAAAAATCTTGTATATAGGTACAATCATTACTAACATCAAAAAGATAAAGAAAATTGTATTGAACAATACGAACCAAGAACGGGCAGCGTATTGTGGATTAAATAAATTAAATTTCTTTTTCATATTTCCTCAAACGCTCCTTTCTTATACAATACCTTCTCCTCTAACCTTCTTACTAACAATATCAGAAGCAGTAACAAGGATAAGAGAAATAATAGACTTGAAAAGACCGATAGCTGTTGAATAACCGTAGTCATTACCAACAATACCGACTCTGTAAACGTAAGTCTGAATAACATCAGATACATCGTAAACAAGTGAGTTATAAAGTACGAATACTGATTCAAATATATTCATGATCTTAGCAAGATTAAGAATAAATACAATTAATATAGTATTCATAAGAGAAGGAAGTGTTATGTAAATAGTCTGCTTAAATCTGTTAGCACCATCAATCTCAGCTGCTTCGTATAATTCAGGGCTTATACTTGTCAAAGCTGCAAGATAAATAATAGTACCCCAACCTGTTTCCTTCCATCTGTTCATAATATACCAAATAGTACGCCACCACTTACTTTCTGTCAGGAAATCAATAGGTGTATCAATAAGTCCTATATTATACAATATAGCATTTACAAAACCCATGTTTGATGTATCTTGACCTGTTGCATCTGTACCAGCTGATAATATCAACATGAAAATAGATGCAGCAACTACCCATGAAAGGAAGTGAGGAAGATAAAGTACAGTCTGTACAATCTTTTTACCCCAAGCATTACCTATTTCATTGATCAAAAGTGCAACAATAACAGTAATAACAGTTGCAAGTATCAAGTTTACCAAACTTAATATAATTGTGTTTTTAAAGGCTGCCTGGAAAGGATCTGCCGTAAGCAGTCGTTTAAAGTTACCCCAGCCAATAGAGTAGTCAGGACCTGTACGCATAGTTATCTGCTTTAATTTGTAAGTTGACCATGCATATCTGATACCGAGCATTGGCCAGTAATAGAAGAGTATAAGGACCACTGCTACAGGTAAAAACATAAGATAAAACCATCTGTACTTATACAAACGTTGTTTCATGCTTGGTTTTTGTACCACAACGTGATCAAAATTCATGTTATCATGATTATTTGCCATTTTCTAACCATCCTTTCGAGAGAAATTTTATTTATTCAGCTGCAGCACTTGGATTAATGCCGTTTCTTGCATTTTCGATTTCTTCAGCTGCCTCTGCTTCATCAGCTTCTACCTGGTCACGATATGAATCGCTGTTCAATTCATCAAGGATAGCATTAGCATAATAAGAACCTTTTTCTTCATAATACTGCATAGCCTCTTCAACTGTCAACTTTCCTGTAACAGCATTAGCAACTACCTGATTCTTAACAACGTTAAGGTCAGCCAGGTTTTCAGAAATCGCATCTGTAATAATAGGTACTGTAGCAAATACTCTGTTTTCTCTGAATGTTTCAAGTGAAGACTCAACAAGCTCATCAAGCTCAATAGGATCATCCCACTCAGTTATTGTAAGCTCAGGAGCATAGAATGACTTTTCAACTGTAGTATCAGGGTCAGTGTAGTATGGAAGAGCTGTAGCTGAACCATCTTCATTATATACATAGTGCTTATTCTCTACACCATGAGTAAATAACATCTGACCTTCTCCTCCGTCATGAGAATACATTAAGAAATGTTCAAATATAGCCGGTTTATTAGGAGCATAAATAGACATTGCCATTGCAGTTGGTACTCTTTCAGTATATCCGCCAACTTCTTCAATTGGAGGTATAGCAACAAGCTCACCATCATTCATAGAACTCTGAAGCTTTAATGCCCATGAACCCGCCCAGTAGTTGAATGCACCAACTAAGCCTGAACCAAGCTTATCTCTACATGTAGAAGTCTTGTTAGTAACAACTTCCGCATCAAGCAAACCTTCCTGATATGCATCACGAAGTCTTGTTAAAGCCTCTGCCATTTCCGGTTCAGCAAAACCATCTACATACAGTCCTGTTTCTTCATCAAGATAAAAATCAGGTGTGGCATCCTGGTAAAATTCTCTTAAATAGATGTCATATGGTGTTTCAGTGTTAAGAAGACCTGCTGCTGTAATAGGTATAGCACCATTTCCTCTTGATTTGAATGCTCTAAGCATTTCAACAAATTCATCATAATTTGTTGGTATATCAAGACCTGCCTCGTCCAGCCAGTCTTGTCTTACATAAGTAATTGTACCGTTACCTGCCGCCATTGGGAAACCGTAAAGCTTACCATTGATTCTAAGTGCATCAACATAAGATTCATCAATAATACTCTTACAGTTTGATGTAGATACTTCCCATGCATAAGTCATATCCCAGAGAGCACCGGAATTTGCAAGTTCAGGATAATAAGTTGAACCCATTTCAATAATGTCAGCAGGATCCTCACTTGCAAATGCAAGAGTAACCTTTTCATAATACTTAGCATGATCAGGTTTTTCAATTTCAAGTCTTATTCCTGTGTTATTGTAATATTCTTCACAGACATCATCAAGTCCATTTTCTTCTGTCATGATTGTATCAGCCATAACTGTTATAACTTCTGGTAAATCATCAACATCAGCTGCATCGAAATATGGATCAGTTGAGAAACTTTCATCACTAGTCTGATCAGTACAAGCTGCAAGACTTGTTACCATCACCATTGATAAACCAACAGCTGCAAAGCGTTTAAAAACGTTTTTTTTCATGGAAATCCTCCTTTATATTTTTTATGTTAATAATATATAGTTTAACCGAACTGCACACACTATACTGCAGCCCTTAAAAATAGAACACCGTTTTTAATAAATAAACAAGTAACAAGCAACAACATGTGGTTTCTTTTAAAAATATTTCCAAGTAAACCTTCAAGCTATTCCTCAAAACTTGTTATAAATTACCAAACACAGCATCCTCACACCACAGGTAAACTATATCATTAATCTTTGTATAGTTATTATATCATATATTATCATCTATTGTAAAGGTTTTTTTATAATTTTTTTAGCAATTTTAACAACAACTTTAATAAAAGCTTAATTGTTGTATTAAATAATTACTATTAAAGACCTCTTTTATTGTAAAAGTTGCCCATTTGTGCAACTTTTCAATTGTTATTTTATTGTCAATCTTTTTTTTGAATTTACTCATTATTAAAGGCTGTTCCGGAACATACCGAAACAGCCATACCCTAGTGCTGACCGCCCACTACCATATCATTATCTATTTTGCCATATAAAGTAAGTGTGTATATACCCGACAGACCAACAAGAGCATATACAATTCTGCTTATAAGTGAATCCATGCCTCCGAAAAGAGCAGCCACCAAATCAAACTGGAAAAAACCTATAAGTCCCCAGTTTACCGCACCTATAATAACAAGTGTCAGTGCAGCATAATCCAATGCCTTCATATTCAAATTTTCACCCCTTTAAAAAATATACAACAATCCTTACGTAAACCATAAATTGATTTAATTTTAAGGATAATTATATTTTGCCTTGTTTATATATTTTTATAATAGATTATAACTCTGTATTTTTTGTATACCCTTCCAATGAAATACTAAATTATTTTTAATAAAATTTCTTTCCATTTTCAACTCATCTATTTTCTTAAATTTTTATAAAAAAAAACAAAACTGCTTAAACATAGTCTAAGCAGTCCCGTTAAAATCAGTTTAAATAAATTTATTTCAATTTTCCTTTTTTCTTTCAGGCTTTGGTAAACAATCCTTTATTGAAAGATTAATTCTGCCCTGATTATCAATTTCAATAACCTTGACATCAACTACATCTCCTATATTTACAACATCTTCAACCTTATTTACTCTCTCATGAGCAAGTTTGGAAATGTGTACAAGTCCTTCCTTTTCAGGAGCAATTTCAACAAAGGCACCGAAATTCATTATTCTGGTTACCTTTCCTGTATATACCTTTCCAACTTCAGGATCATTTGCAATAGCTTCGATCATTGAAGCAGCCTTTTTAATTGCATCCATACTTGGTGATGAAACATAGATCTTGCCGTCATCTTCAGTATCAATTTTATCAACGCCGGATTCTTCAATTATTCTGTTTATTACCTTTCCTTTTGAACCAATAACCTCAGCCATCTTATCCGGATTGATCTGTATAAACTTAATCTTAGGCGCATATTCTGAAATTTCTTTTCTCGGCTCAGCTATAGCCTTAAGCATAACTTCATCAAGAATGTAATTTCTTGCTTTGTGAGTGTTCTCAATAGCACCCTTTATTATAGCCGGAGTAAGTCCCTGTATTTTCATATCCATCTGTATAGCAGTTATGCCCTCATGAGTACCGGCAACCTTAAAGTCCATATCACCAAAGAAGTCCTCAAGTCCCTGAATATCAGTAAGAAGTATAAAATCATCATCAGTCTCACCTGTAACAAGACCGCATGAAATACCTGCAACAGGCTTTTTAATAGGAACACCTGCAGCCATAAGTGAAAGAGTTGAACCGCACACACTGCCCTGTGATGTGGATCCGTTAGAACTTAATACTTCAGATACAAGTCTTATTGCATAAGGGAATTCTTCCTCACTTGGTATTACAGGAAGGAGTGCTCTTTCAGCTAAAGCACCATGACCTATTTCTCTTCTTCCCGGACTTCTTGAAGGCTTTGCCTCACCAACAGAAAATCCAGGGAAATTGTAGTGGTGAATATATCTCTTACTTGTTTCAGACTCATCAAGTCCATCAAGCTTTTGAACATCAGACATAGAACCAAGTGTAGTTACAGTAAGCACCTGTGTCTGACCTCTCTTAAACAAGCCGGAACCATGAACTCTTGGAAGAACATCAACTTCAGCAGATAAAGGTCTTATTTCATCAAGAGCTCTTCCGTCAGGTCTCTTGTGTTCTCTTAATATCATTCTTCTGACAGTTTCCTTCTCGTACTTATATATTGCTTCTCCCACAACAGCCTCGAATTCGACTTCATCTTCATTGCCGAACTGCTCAAAGAGTTTTTCACAAACTTCAGCTTCAATATCTGAAATTCTTTCATCTCTTTCCTGCTTCATATCTGTAAATACAGCTTCTTCCATTCTCTTATCGCCTATTAATTCCTTAATGGCTTCATATAAGTCATGGTCAACAACATGTTCCTCATAGCTGTGCTTTTCTTTTCCGCAGTCAGCAACGATACCGTCTATAAACTTACAGATTTCAATGTTCTGTTCATGACCAAACATAATTGCATTGAACATTTCTTCATCTGTTACTTCATCGGCACCTGCCTCAATCATCATAACCTTTTCCTTAGTTGAAGCAACAGTAAGGTTCATTCTGCTTACAGCTTTCTGCTCAGCAGTAGGATTAATAATATATTGACCATCTATCATACCCACTGAAACAGAACCTGTTGGTCCATAGAAAGGAATGTCTGAAATTGAAAGTGCAACAGAAGATCCAATCATAGCACAAATTTCAGGTGAACAGTCCTGGTCAACAGACATAACCAATGCATTAATAGATACATCATTTCTGTAATCCTTAGGGAATAAAGGTCTTATAGGTCTGTCTATTACTCTTGCTGTCAGTATAGCATGTTCTGTAGGTCTGCCCTCTCTTCTTGTAAAACCTCCGGGGATTTTACCTACAGAATACATTTTTTCTTCATAATCAATTGAAAGAGGGAAAAAGTCAATTCCCGCTCTTGGTTTTTCTGATGCAGTAGCAGTTACAAGCACAACTGTATCTCCGTATCTTACAATACATTCACCGTTGGCAAGCTCTGCAACCTTACCGATTTCAATGGAAAGTTCTCTTCCGGCAAGCTCCATTTTGTAAATCTTACTCATTAATTTTTCCTCCCTGATATAAATTATGTCAAGTGAATCAAGGTAATTTTTAGCTTAAAAACATATTTATTATAAAGAAATATTTGCACTCATCTGAAATTTCCCAAATAAACATATTTCTAAACTAAAAATATCACCCTGTCACTTAAATATTATAAAACCGAAAACAGAGGCTGTCCTGCAGGGCATACATACACAAGCCTTAAAATCGCCGCAGCAAATCAGATTACAGCAATTCTTAGCGTACATATACCTTAAACATGACAGCCCCTTAAAAATTACTTTCTTAAGCCTAAAGAAGCGATAAGTTCACGATATGCAACAACATCTCTTGACTTAATATAATTTAAAAGACCCTTTCTCTTACCAACCATCTTTAAAAGACCTCTTCTTGAATGATGATCCTTCTTGTGTTCTTTTAAATGTTCAGTTAAGTGATTGATTCTTTCAGTTAATAAAGCAACCTGAACCTCTGGTGATCCTGTATCTGCTTCATTTCTTCCATACTTTGCAATAATAGCTTTCTTATCCATTTTAATTCCTCCATTATTTAATAATCTCCATGTGTCAAGAGAAGGTCGGAGCTTCCGGACTCTGAACACAGGATGAACTTCAGTTGTGCATTACACACATCAATTATATTAACACACCAATACCTAAATTGCAAGCCTTTTTTATATAATTTTGGCAATTTTTTATATCCTTGAAGTTTCAACCCAAGTTTTTCATTTTTTTGTATAGGCTTATTATTACAACACTTTATTCAGAAAAGCTTTAAGTCTTTCACTTTTAGGATTACCGAAAAATTCATCAGGTGTATTCTCTTCAATAATATGACCATTTTCCATAAACACAACCCTTGAACCAACTTCACGGGCAAAACCCATTTCATGGGTAACAACAACCATTGTCATATTTTCCTTTGCAAGTCCCCTCATAACTTCAAGAACTTCCCCTACCATTTCCGGGTCAAGAGCAGATGTAGGCTCATCAAAGAGCATAACATCAGGCTCCATACACAGCGCCCTTACAATAGCAATTCTCTGTTTTTGACCGCCTGAAAGCTGATTGGGGTAACTGTCAGCTCTGTCTGCAAGTCCCACTCTTTCAAGAAGTTCCATTGCCTTCTTTTCTGCATCTTTCCTGCTTTTTTTAAGGAGCTTAACAGGACCTATTGTCAGATTTTTCATTATGGTCATATGAGGGAAAAGATTAAACTGCTGGAAAACCATACCCATTTTTTGTCTGTGCTTATTAAGGTTATTTTTAGGGTCAGTTATATCAGTTCCTTCAAAATATATGTGTCCTTCTGTAGGCACCTCAAGCAGATTAAGACATCTTAAAAATGTAGATTTGCCTGATCCTGAAGGACCAATTACAACAACAACTTCTCCGTTATAAATATTGTTGCTCACATTATCCAAAGCTCTTGTCTTTCCAAACTGCTTTGTAAGATTTTCCACTTTAATTAATGGTTCTTTATTATCTTTCACCGGAGTTCAGCCTCCTTTCAAGACGGTTTGAAAAACTTCTCAGTATAGATACTATAACAAAGTAAATAAGTGCTGCTGCTATAAGGGGCAAAAACGCATTGTAAGTACGGCTTTTTATAAGGATAGCTGCAGAAAGCAGATCCTGTAAAGCAACCATATTGGCAATAGATGTTTCCTTTAAAAGCACTACAAGCTCATTACACAAGGCAGGAAGTGAGCTTTTAAGTGCCTGAGGTATAACTATGTAAATCATCGTAGTTATATAGCCAAAGCCAAGACTTCTTCCCGCCTCCATTTGTCCTTTATCTACACCGTTAATACCGCCTCTTATAATTTCAGCCACATAAGCACTTGAATTTATAGTAAATCCAAGTATAGCCACTCCAACCTTGTTAGTAGAGTTTGCAAGAATAACAAAATATATTATCATTATCTGCACAATAGTAGGCGTACCCTGAATTATATTAAGATAAATCTTGCATATTAAGTTTAAAAACCAGAGTACAAATCTTCCGCATTTCTGTGAAAAACTTGTTTTAGGTGTATCACTTTTCTTATCATAACTTACTCTTATAATCGCAATTACAAGACCAATTAAAAGACCGAATATAAATGAAAAGACTGTAAGTTTTACAGTTACACCAAGACCGTTTAAAAGCCACGTCCATCTGTTATCTACTATAAAATTGTCATATAAATGCTTTATCCACAGCTCAGCAGTTTCAGGAGATGTAAATAAAGTAAATATATTATAAAGTATATTTTCCATTTGAAACTCCTCAATATTAATCAGGGGTGTAAATATAAATAATCTACACCCCTTTCCTCAATCAATAATTAATCATTTAAATACTTATCAAGAATAGCCTGTAATTCGCCGTTCTCCTGCATCTCATTTAAAGCCTCATTAATAGCATCTAAAAGCTCTGTATTATCCTTGGCAACAGCAATTGCATACTGCTCTGAAGTTAAGTTCTCGTCAAGTTTAACAAGTCCTTCTGAATTTTCAACAAGTTTCTTTGCCGGTTCATTGTCAATAACAACAGCATCAATTTTGTCAGTCAACAATGACTGTACTGCATCAGGTCCGTTTGAATATCTTTCAATACTTGCCGCACCTACACCATTTGCTTCGTCTGACACATACTCATCACCTGTAGTACCTCTCTGAACACCAATAACCTTGCCGTTTAAATCTTCTACAGACTGAATATCTGAATCTTCCTTAACAATTATAGCCTGTCCTGCTTCAACATAAGGATCACTGAAGTTTACATTCAATAATCTTTCTTCGCTTACAGTCATACCTGCAATACCAATGTCAGCCTTGCCTGATGTAACAGCAGGAATAATAGCATCAAACTCCATATTTTCAACCTGAGCCTCAAGCCCCAGTCTGGAAGCTATTGCATCTGCAATTTCAGCATCGATACCAACTACTGTATCACCTTCCATATATTCATATGGTTCAAAGGCAGCATTAGTAGCCCATATAAGTTTTCCTTCCTGAGAAGTTGTTACAGTTGATGCCGCTTCATCAGTCTGTGCTGTAGTGTCTTCACCTTCAGCAGCAGTATCTGAACTTCCGCATCCTGCAGCACATACAAGCATAGCACCTGTAATCATCAAACTCATAAACTTAGTGAATTTCTTCATAAAAATTTCCTCCTTTATTTCATAATATCTTAATAATATCAAATTTTTATGAAGACGTCAATAAAAAACAGTAATTTAATATATACATATTATATGTTTTCTAACCTGTTATATATTTTCTGACCTGGTCCTATTTCTTTCAATAAGGTCATAAAGTGTTACATTGTCAACTACACT
>CAZGIC010000052.1:12430-14927 GCA_964526435.1 uncultured Lachnospiraceae bacterium
ACCTGGTCCTATTTCTTTCAATAAGGTCATAAAGTGTTACATTGTCAACTACACTGTTGACAGCGTCATATATTTCCTGCCACAGTCCTAAAGTAATACAGTGGTCTGCCCTTTCACACAAGTTTACTTCATCATCAAGGCAGGCAACAGGAGCAAGGCTCCCCTCCGTAAGCCTCAGTATCATTCCCACAGTATATTCTTCCGGTTTTCTGGCAAGCTTATATCCTCCCTTTGACCCCCTCAGTCCCTTTACAAAGCCTGCTTTTACCAGAACAGTTATTATCTGTTCCAGATATTTAACAGATATATCCTGTCTTTCACTTACATTTTTAAGAGGAATAAAATCCCCTGTATCATTTATTGCAAGATCCAGCATAAGTCTTAATGCATATCTTCCTTTAGTCGAAATTTTCATATTACACCTCTAAACGCAAAAACATCTTATTCCTATTGATATACTATGATTATAATCCTATTTTCAGTATTTGTCAATTTATTATTTACTGTATTTCAATATTATAAGTTCAACTCCCAGTTTAGGTGCTATAATTCCCGACTTAATGTCTGTATCGCATTTCGCACAATCCTCAATTCCTTTCATAAGAACCGTAAGTTTAAAATTCTTTGCCTGGTTTAAGCAGCCTGTCACAACAAAATCTCTCATCTTAAGTTCCGCGGCTATCTGTCTTGCATTAAAATTATTTTTGCTCTGCAGGTATTTGCACTGGAGCATGAGTCTGAACTGCCTTGCTATCATTGCAAGTATGCCTATAGGTTCCTCCCCCTCAAATATCATATTGTTGTATATTTCAAGAGCTTTCTCAGTATTTTTGCTGCCTATTGCTCCAACCATATTGAATATATTTACTTCCGCAGACTTTGAACAGGCAATGTCTATATCCTCACTTGTTATTTTCTCATCCCCGGCATAAGCCAGCAGTTTATCCAGCTCAACACTCAGATGCTTCATACTGTTGCCTATATTCCTTACAAAATATGATGCCGTATTGTTATCAAGACGATTTCCCGACTCTTTTTTTATCCATTCAATAAGTGCCTTGCTATCCTGATAATTTATTTCACAGCAATAACCTGTTTTTTTAACGGCCTTATAAAGAGAATTTCTCTTGTCCGCCTTTTCATTAGTAAACAGATACACACAGCCGTCAGGTATATTCTTTACAGCCTCAGCCATAAGTGCCGTATCAGCCTTCCTGCCCTCTTTGAACAAACCTGAATTTGAAACTATAATAAGTCTGTACTCACTGAAAAAAGGTGCAGTGTCACCTGCTGCTATAATATTGTTTACATCACAGTTATTCCCTTCAAAAACATCAATATTCATCATAGAGTTTTCTTCGTCAACAATGTTATTTTTCAAAAGCTCCGTATATTTTTTAACAAGATAATCCTCTTCACCAAATATCAGATATACTTTTTTAAATTCTCTGCTTTCAATATCTTTTTCAATCTGCTTCAACTTATCACCACCTCTATTTAATTCATAATTTCCATTGTAGACAAATTTTAATTATGTATTGTGCATCATGCATTATTTAAGCATTGCACATTCAACTCCCCCGCTCTTCACTCCTCATTCCTTCTAAACTTTTCAATCATTTCATTTGTAAGACTTATATTTGAATTGTTTACAGGAATATTTTCTCTTTCAAACCACACAGCCTCAGAAAGTTCTTTTTCATCTCTTACAATTTTATTACTGCCGTCAACTTCTGCAAAAAATCCCATAAGCAGTGTGTCAGAAAAAGACCATGGCTGATTTTTGTAATAAGTAATGTTTTTAACCTTAAGCCCCACTTCTTCAAACACTTCACGTCTTACAGTATCCTCAAAGGTTTCGCCAACTTCCGTATATCCTGCAATAAGAGCATAACGTGCATACTTGCTGTGATTTTGATTATATTTTGTCAGCAGTATTTTATCTCCGTCTGTAAGTGCCACAATAACACATGGTGCTATATTGGGATACACCGTTTTCCCGCATTCACAGCATATAAGAGAACGCTCTTCTTTACCCTTATTCATTTTCCCTCCGCATCGTGAACAAAACTTGTTTTCACTATACCACCTGTGTATCTGTATTGCAGTTACTCCTGCAAAAGCTTTCCATGCAGGAAAAGCAGTTCTGAAATACTCCTGACCTTCAAAATGCCAGCCTTCAAAACTTTCCTTTTCTTCTGCCTCCGCCATAAACAAATTAGTATCGTCTATTCTAAACAAAAACTCCTTTTTCCCTTTAACATCAAGCTCATCTGCCGCAGGAAACCACGTCCTCCCTTCAGCTTCTCTTACCAGAACACTGTTTCCCTTAAATACAAGCAATATATCATCACTTTCCGGCTTGCGGTTTTCATATTCAACATGATATTTATGAGGTGCTATATCCTGAATCATAATACTTTCCTTTCTTCTAAAATAATTAATATTACAGGAAGTTAAAACTTCCTGTTGCTATGTCACTTCGTTTCCATAGCAC
>CAZGIC010000053.1:0-14809 GCA_964526435.1 uncultured Lachnospiraceae bacterium
TTTAACGGGAAGGCTGTCTTTTTAAATTTAATAATTATAATTTATTTTTACGATTTCAGGAACAACCCTGTCATTCATAACCTCTGATTTTCAAAAGCTGTCCTCTGGCTGTCAGCAAAAGCTTACTCGGCACTCTGTTCGCCGGTAGGTGTACTGCCTCTTTCTGCCATACCATCTGAGCCGTTCATACCGCCCATACCGCCTCTGTTGCCGCCTCTTTCTCCGCCGCGGTCTCCGCCGCCTCTGCTCATTCCTGAACTTCCGTACTTGGTAACTCCGCTTTCAGCAGTAATACTTACAACTTCTTCACCATTTATATAAATTCCATATACCTCACCTTCTGTAATTTCTGCTGATGAGAATATTATGTTCTGGAATTGTCTTACTGAAACAGCTTCATACAATACATTTCCGCTGCTGTCCACTATTGAAATTGTGCTTTCTGCTGCTGCAGTTTCATCAAGAGTAATGTTCAGTATATTCTGACCGCTTCCGCTTTCAGGGCATTCAGCCATCTGTGAACTTCCTATTGCCAGAAGAGTTCCGCCGTAAAGTACATTTTCGGCTGCACTGTCAAGAGCACCGTCTCCGCCGCTTGAAGGTCCGTTTACTAAAACCTCACCGCCGTAAATATACAAGTTACCATTGGAATCAAGACCGTCCTGTGTTGAATCTATTTTAACAGTTCCGCCGTTTATAATTATCTGATGCTCATCGCCGTCCTGAACGTTGCCCATCATCTCTGCACCGCTGCCGCCGCCGGCATTTATACCGTCATCTTCAGACTTAACATAAACGTCACCGCCGTTTATTGTAACTGTAGCCTTTGACTCGATACCCTCATCTTTTGTATCAATGTTAATATCTCCGTCATTTATAAATATACAGCCCAGAGCTTTTATACCCTTGCTTATATCAGATTCAACATTTATTGTTCCGCCGTTTATAACTATCAGATTATCACACTTTATACCATGGTCTGTTGAGTTTACACTAATATTACCGCCATTTATTGTAATAAGATTATCTGACTTTATACCCTTACTGCTTACACTGTCATCAGTTGTTTCATCTTCTGACTCCTCTGTATCAGCTGTACTGCTTTCCTCTGCCGGCATATCTCCCTCAGGTCTTTCACCGCCAGGCTGATTGCCTCCCGGCATTTCACCGCCAGGCTGATTACCCTCAGCCATTTCACCATTTTCACTCATCTGAGGATTACCCTGCGGTCTTTCGCCCATATCACCTGGTTCGTTTCCTTCTGGTCTTTCCTGTGCTTCGCCCATGTCAGACGGCGGATTACCCTCAGGCATTTCATTTTTCTCTCCCATATCATCAGGCGCAGAGCCTTCTTCCATCTCAGTCGCTTCGCCTTGTCCTCCTTCACGTCTTTGACCGCCAGCGCCGCCCCCGTGCATAGGAGGCATATCATTATCTGTACTTTCATCAACCTCACCTCTCGTTATTATATCAATCTCTCCGTCATCTATTAATACATATTTGTCACCGCTTATACCGTCTTCCATGGAATCAATTGTTATTGTTCCTGAATTTATTTCCACACCGTCACCGGCATGTATTGCGTCTCCTGCAACAGTTGTAATATTTATTGTACCCTCTTCAATCTGAATATCATCATCTGAAGCAATGCCGTGTTTGTAATTTGCTGTTATATTGATTGTACCTGTTCCCTGCAAATCAATATCATCATTTGAGAATATACAGCCCTTTGCATCAACATTGTATTCACTGCCGTCTGTAAGATTATTTACAGTTCCCTCAGCACTTTCTATAATGCCCTTGTCACTGTTTTCAAAGAATATTGCAGGACCATTTTCATTTGTAATGTTTACACCATTTAATATAAGTTTTACTCTTCCCTCAGTGTTTACATATATCATTCCGCTGTAATCTCCCGTAAGGGTATATACACCGGCTTCCGTAATAGTATATGTTTCATCACTTATTTCAGATAAGTCCACACTTACTTTATTTTCTTTCCAGCTGTCGTCTTTTGTTTCCTCTTCTGTCACAATGTTTCCGTCACTGTCTATTTCTTCTCCCGTAAACCATTCCATACTGGCTACTGTAACAGACATAACATCATCAAGTTCTGCCACACTGTTCATTTGCACTTCTTCACCATTAAAAACAGCAATGTCAGAACCTGCTGTAATAGCAACAACACGTTTCTTTTTGCTTGCATAAAGGGTTTTTGAAGTACTTTCCCAGTTCAGGTCATAACCCAGTTCCTCAAACAGTGCTTCTGCACTGACCATAGTACTGTCTCCCGTTACTGTCTGAACAACTTCTGTTGTACTCTCATCCTGTGCAGATGTTGTATCGCATCCTGCTGCACCGCATACCATAACTGCAATTAATAGCAGCGATAATTTCCTTTTCACAATTGCTTCTCCTCTCTCTAAAAAATACATTTATTACATACAATTCACAGATATAATTAATAATTCATAATGTAAAACTCTCCCCCTGATAAATGATGATTTTCATTCCACTACATATTTGTGAATTGTCTCCTGATCACATTCTTAATATACAAAACCATTTTTAAATTAACATAAGTAAATTATTAAATTTAAATTAAAAACAGTTGTATTTTATCTCATTTGTGATAAAATTTATAGTATAGATTTTTAAACAGGAGGCAATTATGCGTTACATAAAAGAATTAACAGACGGAGAGAGAGTAATTGATTTTTACCTCTGCAAACAAAGGCAGAGTATGAAATCACAGAAAACAGGAAAGAACTATCTTTCACTTACTCTTTCAGACAAGACAGGAAATATAAGCGGAAAAGTATGGGATATTTCAAGGGATATTCAGTCCTTTACCGACGGGGATTATATTAAAATCGATGCCACAGTGCAGACCTTCAACAATGAGCTTCAGCTTAATATCAGAAAAATACGCAAAGCACTTGAAGGTGAATATGATGAGGCAGATTATATTCCAACAACAGACAAAAATGTATCACAGCTTTATGATAAGCTTACAGAATATATAAACTCTGTTGAAAATCCATATATAAAGAAACTTCTGACTTTAATTTTTATTGATAACAAAGCCATAGCAGACAGCTTTAAAAAACACACTGCCGCAAAGGCAATGCACCACAACTATATGGGCGGACTTATTGAACACACAATATCTGTTACAGATATATGTAACTTTATGGCATCCCACTATGAAAATGTAAACAGAGATATACTTTTAGCTTCGGCTCTTCTTCACGATATAGGAAAGCTTAAAGAACTTTCAGAATTCCCAAACATCGACTATACCGATGACGGCGAATTATTGGGACACATTGTTATGGGTTCTGAATATATAGGCAAGATTGCTGACAGTATTGACGGCTTCCCTCATCAGCTCCGCTCTCTTTTACAGCACAATATTCTGGCTCACCATGGTGAATATGAATACGGCTCACCCAAACTTCCAAGAACCATTGAGGCTTTTATCCTCCACTGTGCAGACGACACAGATGCTAAGGTTAAAATGTTTGAAACATCCATAGCCGAAAGCTCCAATTCAGGACCATGGGCAGGCTATAACAAAATACTTGCAAGAAATATAAGAAAGACAGAATTTTAACTATGATGATAAGAAAAAATGAAATTTACACTCTCACCATTACAGATATAGGAACTCACGGAGAGGGCATTGGCAAAATGGACGGCTACACCCTTTTTGTTAAAAACACCCTTCCCGGGGAGGAAGTAAAGGTTCTTGTTGTTAAGGCTAACAAAAACTACGGCTACGGCAAAGCCCTTGAAATAATAAAGCCCTCCCCCTCAAGAGTGGAGCCTCTCTGCCCCTATTTTCCAAGATGCGGCGGCTGTACTCTCCTGCATATGGATTACAGGGCACAGCTTTTGCAAAAACAAAATAAAGTAAAACAGAATATTATGCGTATTGGCGGCTTTAACAATGTTGATGTTGAGCCAACAATAGGTATGGATAACCCCTGTAATTACAGAAACAAGGCTCAGTATCCCGTAAGTTCCCATAATAATGACATAAATATAGGCTTTTATTCTCTCGGTTCCCATAAAATAGTAAATATTGACAACTGTCTTATAGGAAGCAAATCAGACCCGGAGATTTTAAGCCTTATAAGAAAATTTATTGAAGAAAATAAAATACCTGCTTATAATGAAGAAACAGGCAAGGGACTTATCCGCCACATTATTATAAGAACAGGATATTACACCGATGAAATAATGGTATGCCTTGTTGTAAACAGCAATAACTTTAAATATAAAAACAAGCTCATTAAAACACTTAAGCCAATTGACGCCATAAAATCCGTTGTCATAAACTATAATACGGCAAAGACAAATGTAATTCTGGGACAGAAATGCGAAACTATTTACGGAAATGACTATATTACAGATAAAATAGGGGATCTTAAATTCAAAATATCTCCCCTTTCATTCTTTCAGGTAAACCCTCAGCAAACATACAAGCTCTATTCAAAGGCTCTTGAATTTGCAGACCTTAAGGGGGATGAAACAGTAATAGACGCTTACTGTGGCATAGGTACAATTTCACTTTTCCTTGCACAGAAAGCAAAGGAAGTTTACGGCATAGAAATAGTACCACAGGCAATTGAAAACGCCCTTGAAAACGCAAAGCTCAACAATATTGAAAATGCAAAATTTTACACAGGCAAGTCCGAGGATATAGTCCCCGAACTTTATAACACAAAGGGAATTAAACCTGATGTAATGGTTGTTGACCCTCCCCGCAAGGGCTGTGACGAAAGCCTTTTAAACCTTATGCTCAATATGAAACCTGAAAAAATAGTGTATGTGTCCTGCGACAGTGCCACCCTTGCAAGAGATTTAAAAATACTCTGCTCCACTGATGAATACAATATCCAAAAGGTACAGCCTGTGGATATGTTCCCTCATAGCTACCATGTGGAAACTGTAGTGCTTTTGTCCCACAAATCCCCGGACAGTGTTATTATGTAAATGTAGAATTTTGAGAAGACGATGATAAGATATCGCTGGATGCGAAATAGAAATACGATTGAGTTTTTAGGTGTTTGGGAAGAACTGCATAATCCAGATTTTAACCGTGTGCAATTCGAGGCGGTTAAAAATGAGGCTGGATTAAATCGTTTTGTTATGACACCGACAAAGTGGATTACGCAGATGAATGCTATCGGTATTGTCTCAAAAGCGGGACGTTATGGCGGAACATATGCTCATAGTGATATTGCTATGTCTTTTGCAACATGGATTTCTCCTGAATTCCAGTTATATATCATGAAAGATTATAGGAGATTAAAGACTGATGAGAATAGTCGGCTATCTCTGAATTGGAATTTGAACAGAGAGATTTCTAAGTTGAATTATAGGATACATACAGATGCAATTAAAGAAAATCTGCTTCCATCGGAACTGACACCTTCACAGATAGCTTATACATATGCGAATGAAGCGGATATGCTTAATGTTGTTTTGTTTGGAAAGACTGCAAAACAGTGGAAAGATGAAAACCCAACTGTGAAAGGAAATATGCGGGATGCAGCAACGCTGAATCAATTACTGGTACTTGCAAATTTAGAAAGCTATAATGCCGTTTTAATAAATCAGGAGAAGAACCAGAAAGAGCGGATGGAATTACTCCGACAGTTGGCAGTACAACAGTTGCAGACTCTGGAGAAGATAAGCTTAAATAATTTACCTAAATTGGAAAATGAAACAATAGACTAATAATACAAGCTGAAAGAGAGAGAAAAAATTTAGAGGGATGGGCAGAGCTTTGTAAGAATCCCGTACTACTGTGGAAACTGCAGTTCTTCTGTCAAAAAATAATATTTGATTGTAAAAGCCCTATTTTATGATTTAATTTTTTAATTATACTAAACAGGAGTGATAACATATGAATGAAACAAGACTTGATTTACGACTTCAAAACCCGGAACGTGCAGCAGAAGTACAACGTACTTCCGAAATTCTTTTCCGCCTCAATAACACTATGCCCTTTACAGATGAATACAACAGTCTTTTAAAGGAACTTTTCACAGGGGGCATAGGCGAAAACTGTTACATTGCTGCACCTCTTTATATGAATATTGCTAAAAACATACATATAGGAAACAATGTGTCAATCAATCCCTATTTTCGCTGTATGTCCGCAGGGCAGATATACATTGAGGACAATGTTCAAATTGCAATGGGCGTATCCCTTATAACAAATAATCATGATTTTTATGAACGTTCAGTTCTTACAATACAGGATATCCATATTAAGAAAAATGCCTGGATAGGCGGAGGAGCAATTATTCTTCCAGGTATTACTATAGGAGAAAATGCAATAGTCGGTGCAGGAAGTGTAGTAACTCACAATGTGGAAGCAAACACCATTGTAGCCGGAAATCCTGCAAAAGTAATACGAAAACTTGACAAATCTAAATTTAAAAATTAAATCATTTTAAATAAAAAATAGTTCCCGCAGATAAATTATCAACAGGAACTATTTTTGTATAATAATTAAAGTTTTCAGATAATTAATATTTTAAGCATCACAAAACTTGATTTTCAAATCCAACTGTATCTGTGATCAGTATATAACAATATAATCATTGCATACTTTTTCTCACAATAATGATTATCTGAAATCATTGTATTTTTCTTGTACCAAAAACAGAAATTGCCACAAGCACAAGTGCTCCAATCGTCATCCATAAAAATGACACATTCATGCCGTGTATAAGTGCATTTTCCCCATAAACGGCTTCAGAACCTGCATGCAGCAACTCCAAAATATTCCATTATATTTGACAGAGCAGTTGTCATAGCAGTTGAAAGTATCGATGTAGCAATACCTGAAACTAACAGGTTAAAGTTATAGTTTTTGGCAGAATGCCTCCTCAGAGAAATAAAATCAGGGAATATAGTCTCTCTGAGGAGATCCGGTCTGAGTCACTGAGCTAACTGTTAGCTGTATGAGTCAAATTATTAGTATTTAATTATTAAATCGTTTGCTCCCCTAATTGCAAACATTAAGTTGGAAACTTTATCGGCATCACCGATAACGTGTACTTTGTCTGAATCAATGTTTTTAAATGTGGTTCCATTATTATATCCGACAGAAAGCACTGTTGTATCAGCAGGAAGTTCAATTATGTTATCATTCACTTTAATTGTAACAGATTCTTCAGTGATTTTTTCTACAGCAGCTTCTGTATAAACAGGAACTTTGTAATGCTCAAATGCATCACGTAAATATCCTGTATTTGCCATACATGATCCAGGTACTTTCAGAATGTCGTCCTGTACTTCTACTATAACAGGATGCTTTCCTTTCATTGCAAGTTCATATGCAATTTCACATCCTGTAAGTCCGCCGCCGATAATTACTACGTTGTCGCCGCATTCCAAACCCTTTGCAAGGAAATTGATCGCTGTAACAGCATTTTCAATTCCCGGTACAGGAATTGTTTTTTCGCTCATGGCTCCGGTTGCAACCACAATCTCATCTGCATCAATAGAAGACAAGTCTTTGATTTCGCAATTTAAGTGTACATTTACAGAAGATTTTTCAATTTGTTTTGCATAAAATGCAAGTAATTCACGATCTTTTTCCTTAAATGTGAATACAGCAGCTTCATTAAATACTCCGCCAAGTCTGTTTGTCTTTTCGTACAAATCTACACTGTGTCCTCTGTTTACAGCCTGAAGAGCGAATTCCATACCTGCAATTCCACCGCCTATTACAGCAAAATGTTTTGGATTATCTGTTTGTTTCAAAGCATACATTTTTTCATTTGCAGTATATGGATTTAAAGCACAATTACCAAGTTCTCCCATAACACAACCTGAATTTTTCCACAATCCTACAGGGAAACATCCAAGATGACATGAAATGCATGGTCTTACATCTTCTTCTCTGTCCTCTCTTATTTTAGTTAAATATTGTTCGTCTGCTAAGAACTGACGTCCGATACCTACAAAATCTATTCGGCCTTCACGAATGGCATCTGCTGCAGAATTCAGTTCCATTCTTCCTGCACAGATAAGAGGTTTATCTGTATAAGGTTTAATTGCTTCCACTTCCTTTAAGTTACAGTTCATTGGCATATATACAGGAGGATGTGCGTAATACCATGCATCATATGTACCATTATCAGCATCAAATGCATCGTATCCTGCTTCAGTCAGTATTTTAACTGCCTTAAAAGATTCTTCTAAAGTTCTTCCGATTTCTGCAGACTCTGTATCCGCGGGAATGATGCCTTTTCCAAAATCTCTTGTTCTTGATGTTACAGAATAACGTAAAATTACAGGATAATCCTCACCACATTTTTCTTTGATTGCTTTTACAATTTCACATGCAAATCTGAGACGGTTTTCAAGGGAACCGCCATATTCGTCTGTTCTGTGGTTAGTGTATGCTAGTGCAAACTGATCCAATAAATATCCTTCATGGAGAGCATGTACATCAATACCATCTACACCATGCTGTTTGCACAGATATGCAGTTTCTGCAAATGCTCTTATCATATCATCAATATCTTTCTTTGTAAATGCTTTTGTTTTGATTTCAGGAACCCATCTGTTTGGAAGACCTTCTGATGCAGAAGCACCTATAGCATCAAGGTTCATAGCTGCATTTATTTTTTCATAATTGTCACGCATTTCTTTACTTAAAGTAAAGTTTCTTCCGGTTCCGGCTGACATCTGGAAGAAAATTTTTGTACCGTAAGAATGAATTTCATCAATAGTTTCATCTAATCCTTCAAATACTTCAGGATGATCGGCAATACAGGAATGACCTTCTACACTGAAAGGCAGAAAGGCACCTGTAACAATTAAACCGACGCCATCTTTTGCACGATTTACTAAAAGATCTTTTGCCTTATCGCTGTAGCCGACAGGATGGGATGACCATTCAAGTAAAGCTGTAGATATCATGGGAACCATAACAAAACGATTTTTTATTTCACAGGAACCGATTTTGGCAGGTGTGAAAAGAATATCATAATTTTTTTTCATAAAATATACCTCCGTTTCATTTTGATTATAGTATAATTTTAATAGATTGACAAATTTGTTTCAATCAATAAAATACTTTAAAATGTTGCTTATGCATCAATAACACAAAATCTGTTGCATTGATTTATGTTTGCTTTTGTGATATACTTACTGCAGAAAGAGAACTGCTTATTTTTTAACAAAGATACAGACATAGATTTGTTTTACAGTGACTGTATTATCTGACCGGGGATTTAACGGTCGTTTTGTATAATTCAAAAGGACAGATGGTAATGAGCGACAGACGAATTAATAAAACAAAACTTGCAATTACAAATGCATTTTTTAAATTATTAAAAAATGAACCTGCGGACAAAATTACAATCAAAGCAATTTGTGAGCTTGCAGATATTAACCGCAGTACATTTTATCGTAACTATGCAGATTATCCGGATTTTCTTGAAAAACTTCAGAATAAAGTTGCAGAAAAGGTTTTAGATGTATTTTATTTATATCAATTTGATTCAGATTGCGATAAAACTGTAGATGGCATTTTTGATACTATCAAAAATAATCCAAATTTGTTTGCCTTTTTGTTTCAGGAGGATTTGTGTAAAAAACCTAAAGAAATTTGTTTTAATGCTATTAAAGAAAAAACTATTCCTGATTGGCTGGCAAATAGTAATATGAGCCAGGTACAAGCTGAAATCTTATTCACTTATACTATTAATGGACAATATGGCGTTCTTAAAATGTGGTATGACAGCGGTTTTAAAATCAAGGAAAATATAATTAAAGACATATATATTAATGTAATTAATTATGGCATTCTATACTATATACATAGGAAATGATTTGTATAGAATATCAGATAGTTAAGATGCAGATTAAGAGAAAAGGGAGCTACAAATGAGTTTTGAAAAAATGGTGTGGTTATATTTTAATTTACATTAAAAGCTAAAATCGGCTGCAAATACATAGAATTGCGGCCGATTTTATTGTTATTTATTATCTGTTTTCGTAAAGTTTTCTTTCCTGATTTAATACTCCGATGATAAGGTCTGATACATAGTCTTCACCGAGAGAAGTGTCTATTGAAATATTATAGTTTGAAGAATTACCCCATAATTTATTTGTGTAATAGCGGTAATTGTCTGCACGTCTTTTATCCTCCTGCTGTATTTTTGCAGAAGCTTCTTTTTCGTCTAAATTGCGGGTTTTCATAATTCTCTTTATACGGTATTCAAGAGGTGCCTGCAAAAATACTTTCAGACATTTATCATTGTTTCTCAGTATATAATCTGCACATCTGCCTATTATTACACAGTTACCTTTATCAGCCAGCTCCTGTATAACCTTTGTTTCAGCTTCAAATATTTTATCTTTGGGAGCCTCCTTGTCAGGTGAGTATGCATACATCTGATTGACAAGATCAAACAGAAGACTGTTAGTCATATTTTCTTCCTTTTTCTCAATAAACTGTGGAGTATATCCTGTAGAACCTGCTGCCATTTGAATTATTTCTTTGTCGTAAAAGCTGTAGCCAAGTTTTTCTGCAATTTTCTTTCCGATTGAATGTCCGCCGCAGCCAAACTGTCTGCCGATTACAATTACGCAGGGGCTGTTTTGAAGCTGTGTTTTGGGTTGGGTTTCAATACTTTCTTCCTTGAAAAGAAGGGGCTTTACAAAAGCAAGCATTCTGCCAAAAAGACGTGCTATAAAGCCTACAAGGAGAGCTGCTATTATTGTTCCTTCTCTTACTCCCTCAAGTTTATGGGCGAAAATGAGAGAAAGTATTCCTGCAATTACTGTCATTGATACATCAAAGGCTACTTTGGTGATGCCAAATTCAGTTTTCCATGTGGTTGATACGGCTCTTACAAAGGACTCTCCCGGGAGCATTGCAACATTTGCAAGAACCTCAAGATATACACCAAAGCCAAGTATAATACATCCTATAATTAAATATATAATTTTTGCTATGTAAAACTGGGGGTTTATGAATCCCAATAAAATCATTGTTAAATCAATGAAATAGCCAAATACTATTGATATGGGAATCTGGAGTATATGCTCAAGCTTAAAGTTTCTTCTTAAAATCAAAAGCTGAAGAAGAATGAGAAGAATACTGAATATTATAGTAAAATTTCCCAGAGTAAGTGGAAAATTTAAGCTTAATACATAAGGTATAGCAGATATTGGGGATGTGCCCAAACTTGCCTTAGTAACAAAACTAACACCAAGTGAGTTTATAAAAAGACCTATTAAAAATATAATGTAACGTTTAAATTTTTCCATGTAAAACACTCCTTTGTTTTGTAATTTATGGTAAATGGTACATAATTTGATTTATGTGCCATTTATTAACTGTAAAATAACACAAAAAACAGCCAAATTAATAATTTAATTCAGCGAAATATCAGCTTTTTTGTTTTATGAAACTGATTGTAAAATCAATAGTGTTTAAATTATTGCTTTGGCTGATGTGGTATGATTGTGATGTAAAGGTGATATTTGTAAATTAATATTTTGCAGAAAAAAGAAAAATTTGCCAAATCAACAATGTTATTATATCACTGTAAGAGAATTATGTCAAATTTTAGGCAATTTAAAAATTTATATAAATGACATAAATATATACACAAATTACAACGCTCCCTCATCCTGTTTCCGGAGCTTTTCATTCGGACCCACAGCAAAACCGACCAGAATACTTTATACTTGTCTGTTCCGGAATGTTTCAACAGCTTATAAGTGCTTCACAATAAAATCGGCCGCAATCCCATGTATTTGCAGCCGATTTTATTATACTCACTTATGTAATTAAACAGTAATTGATTTGTCAATATAAATATTTAAATTTCTCTGCTATTACCTATTTCATTTATATCGTAAGGTGTATTCTGATACACAACATAGTTAAGCCAGTTTGTATAAAGCAAACTGCTGTGGGCTTTCCACAAAGCTACAGGTCCCTGATTCGGATCATCATTTTTAAAATAATGTTTAGGTATTTCAATATCAAGCCCCTTTGCCTTATCTCTGAAATATTCCTTTGCAAGGGTATCAGTTTCGTATTCAGAATGTCCCATTACAAAAATCTGGCTGTAGTCCATATTTGCCGCAATATAAAGTCCTGATTCATCAGACTCTGAAAGTATCTGAAGCTGCGAAACTTTTTTAACATCCTCAACCCTTACTTCCGTATGCCTTGAATGGGGAACATAAAAAATATCATCAAAACCTCTCAGCAAATCAACATGATTATATATTTTCGTATGAGGGAAAACACCGAACATCTTCTTATCAAGCTGATATTTAGGTATTCCATAGTGATAATACAATCCCGCCTGTGCTCCCCAGCATATATGGAATGTACTATGTACATTTGTTTTGCTCCACTCCATAATATGTGTAAGTTCTTCCCAATAATTGACTTCTTCATAAGGCATCTGCTCAACAGGTGCCCCTGTTATGATCATTCCGTCAAATTTATCTTCCTTTACATCTGCAAACACCTTGTAGAACTCCTCAAGATATTCCTCTGAAGTGTTTTTTGAAGTATGGCTTTCCATATGGAGAAAGCTGACTTCAAGCTGTAACGGCGTATTGCTCAGTATTCTGAGAAGCTGAACTTCCGTATCCTGTTTATTAGGCATAAGATTTAATATCAAAATTTTAAGAGGTCTTATGTCTTGGTGAAAAGCTCTATCCTCACCCATTACAAATATACTTTCTTTGTTCAATATGTCCTTTGCCGGAAGATTATCTGAAACTTTAATAGGCATATCAATCACACTCTCCCTAAAAAAAATATTATTTTTATATCATAACATAAAATTTCAAAAAAAACTAGACTATTATTGAAAAATGTTATAAAATATAAATTATAATAACTTATCCAATGAAAGTCCTCTTTCAATTTTGAGAATAAGTTATCAGGTTGTTATATTGCCCTGCCCTGCAGAGCAGCTGCAAAACACAGCAGACGGAACATAGTTCCGATACATATAACACTATAGTATTGAGCCGATTTTTATTAAGTCAGCTTTCATTAATTTTACTACTAAAAACCAAGAGATTTCAGGGAGGAAATTAAAATGGAAAAGCCGGAATTTGACGTCTTGCTGCCAACTTTCAGAGATGTATGTTATCCAATTACCGATTTTGGTGCAGTATGTGACACAAGAACCAACAATCAGGAAGCTTTCAGACAAGCAATCGAAAAATGTAATGCCGACGGGGGAGGAATAGTGTTGGTACCTAGCGGCGTATGGTTTACAGGCCCCATTGAGCTTATGAGTAATGTAAACCTTCACCTCCAGAAAGGTGCTGTAATATTCTTTTCAAACGATCCAAAGGATTATCCCCTTATAAACACAAGCTTTGAAGGCTTATTTATGTACCGCTGCATATCTCCCATTTACGGCAAGGACCTTGAAAACATTGCCATAACAGGAGAAGGAATAATAAATGGAAACGGAAGACGCTGGAGACCTGTTAAAAAGTGGAAAATTTCAGAAATGAACTGGAATGAAACTATTTCAGAAGGCGGAATTGTTGAAGAAGGTCCTGAGGAAACTGTCTGGTGGCCTTCAGAAATCAACCTTGAAGCAAATAACACACTTATTCCTAATCCATCCTTATACAAAGATAAGGCAACCTGTGAGAAATATCACGACTTTTTAAGACCCGTGCTTTTAAATCTTACAAGATGCAACAAGGTACTTCTTGACGGACCTACATTCCAGAATTCTCCCGCATGGGGAATTCACCCATGGCTTTGTAAAAACCTTACAATAAGAAATATAAACGTGAGAAATCCATGGTTTGCTCAGAATGCAGATGGTATTGACATTGACAGCTGCAAATATGTTAAAATAAGCAATTCTACATTTGATGTAGGCGATGATGCTATCTGTATTAAGTCCGGTAAAAACGAAGACGGCAGAAAGCTTGGAGTTCCTTCAGAATATGTATCTATACGTAACTGTGTTGTATATCACGGTCACGGCGGTTTTGTTGCAGGAAGCGAAATGTCAGGCGGTCTTAAAAACATATATGTCAATGACTGTACATTTATAGGTACTGACATAGGGCTCAGATTTAAGAGCTGTATGGGCAGAGGCGGTATAGTTGAAAAGATATATATCGACAATATCAATATGATAAGCATCCATAACGAAGCAATTACATTTAATATGGGATACAATATGGATACAAAAGAAGGACAGGAAGTTTCACCTGAAGAAATCCCCGAATTTAAGAATATCTACATCAATAATGTAAACTGTACAAAGGCAGGATGCCCAATTTCTATTTCAGGTCTGCCACAAATGCCAATTCATGATGTACATATAAGCAACTTTACTTGCAAAACAAGAGGCGAAATCAAATTAGAAAATGCAGAAAATATTTTCCAGACAAATATCAATCTGATTGAACCGGAATATTAATATTTTTCCAAAACAACAAATTTTGGTTCTACAATATTTGATGTGGTCATCATACTATAGCCTCCTTTTTAAAGGAGGGGGACCGCATTGCACCGAAAGATTTAGCGGACAACCCGAAGGGTTGGCTTTCGCTAAAAGCGAAAGTGCTGATTTAGCGGTGGAGGTTTTTTTATCAGTCAGCCATAGGCTGACTGTTAGTGAAATTTGGCAACGTCAAATTTTGCGATATAAGGGTTTTATAAACCACACCATTTAATAAAGAACCCAAATTTTATTTGTTGTTTTTGAAGCAGTTGTTGTCAAAAAGGCAGATACCCCGATGCTTATTGCATCGGGGTATC
>CAZGIC010000054.1:0-14250 GCA_964526435.1 uncultured Lachnospiraceae bacterium
TATGGAAAAAGCAATTGAACGTGCAGTTAAAACAGCATAACCCCCATAAAAATAGTTTCTACAATATTGGGTGTGGTCATCGTACTGTAAACTCCGTTATAGGCTCCCTTTTAAGGGAGCTGTCAGCCCCCGGCTGACTGAGGGTTTTATAAACCACACCAGTTGGTAATGAACCTAAAAAATATCCGTAAACACTTCAGAATAAATGTTTACGGATATTTTATATTAGTTTTCTATATTAAACAAAATATGAGTTGTAATAGTTTCCTGCACAATTTTGTGCACAGTTGTCAAATGCCATAATCAAAGCTGTAGGATATACATAATCATATTCATCTATCTGCTCATTTCTTGCCTCTGCACTTTCCTTTAAAAGGTCCGTTGCAAGTATAAGTATATAAGCATCTGTTTTACATATTTCAGGAGTATCAAGTACAGAAATCTCATTTTTTATTGCTTCTGCTGCCGCAGCAAGCTTGTCTGTACTGTTGTCCCCCTTTGCAGCTCTGTAATCGCTGTCACTTCCCAAATATTTTTCAAGTATTTCCCCTACACTTTTCTGATACTCATTTACCTCTGCAATTTCCTCAGCAGACAAATCACTTGCACTCCAGTACCAGTCTTCTGAAATACTTTCTACATATGCTGATGTTGCACTTTGTGCATCGTCATAAAATTTTTTTAAAGCACTGTTATAATTAACTACAGCAGAATTTATATCGTCATTGTATATATTTTCATAATCAGCCTCATATCTTTTAAGCAACCCTTTATGCAGTTTATCTGCGAGCTTTATAAACGTTCTGAAAGAATTAAGAAAAGACCTGCTTTCATTATTTGCACTTAATTCATTGATTCTTGTACTTACATCATCTGTAATTGCTATAATTTCATTAAGGCATTCTTTTATCTTAACTCTGTCTTCTTCCTTTCTTGAATTATATCCATTCATTTCTTCACTGTAATCACCTGCAACTGACATATAATACTCACAAAAATATAAAGCACTTATATACGCTACAAAATTTTCAGCATTCTTTTTTTCTTCATTTGTAAATGAAACCTGTGTATGGCTTTCTCTTTCAGTCTGTGTTTCTGTTACAGATTCTGTTGTGGCTTCTGTAGTTGTTTCTGCCATATCACTTGGTTTTATAGATACTTTTCCTGTTTCCGGGTCGTAATTAAATTCAACATCATCGCCTAAAGCTTCATTAATTGAGTAACTTAATGTTTTAAGTTCAACAGTTTTTGTATCTCCGTCCCAGTTTACCTCAAGACCTGCAGCCTCTCCCACAGCCCTTAAAGGAAGCATCATTGACCCGTTTATTATCTGTGCAGGCACATCAAGGGCAACACTTTCGCCATTTACATTTAATTCTTCTGCATCAGCAGTAACACTAACACTTGTGTTCCCATTTTTTAATTGAGCAGTTTTTGTACTGTTATCCCAGCTTACTTCATAACCAAGCTGCTCAAAAACACCTCTTACAGGAATCAATGTTCTCCCGTCAACAATCACAGGCTCCTGACCTTCAAATTCCACAGCTTCACCGTCCAGATTTACACTTATTTCTCCTGCAAAAACGTTGTTTGTCATTATTAAAGCCATTATAACTGCTGCTACTGATTTTTTCATATTATGTACTCCTCCTTTTATATTATCTGACTTTCAAGTCCATTTTCATTTGAAATTTCATCGTCTGCAACATATTTAGTGTTGTATTCTTTATCCAGAATAATATTAAACAATGTGTCAAATACAACAACCGAATATTCAAATTTTATATAATACTCATTATTACCGCTGTATCTGAAAGCCCCTTTATATACATTCTCTTTTGCCTGCTCCATCAAATCACAGCATATAAGCATAATCTCCTTTTCAAGCATACAGTTTTCAGGAGTACTTATACTGCTTAATTTTTTCTGGATTTTATCACTGGCACTTTTAAACTTCAGCGGATTTTCAATAACTTCGTCTATGTCTGTCATAAATGCCAGAGATTCATTTACAACCGTACCTATTTCATTATAATAATTTTCTTTTTCTTCTATTTCCGCTTCGCTTAAATTAGCTGTAATACCTATTCTTCCATTACCGCCGATTTCCGCAGCTTTTTCCTCAGCCTCTGACATTGCATTTTTAAATTTCTCAAAAGCTTTGTCTGCATTTTCAAGAGATATATTAAGTTTTCTCCTTGCCTCTTCTGCACTTATATCATCATAATTATCTGTGCAGTAATATATTTTCATAGCTTTAAAATCATCAATACAGGCATCAATGTAATCATCATATTTATTTATCATTTCCGTTCCTGCATTTCCTGTTATAAGCTCTGAAACAACTTTTTTATACCTTCCGCACTCTTCAACGGCTTCATCAAAAATAACTTCAAGTTCTTTTTCTGAATATGAATATGTCAAAGCCTTTTGTATTTTTCCGTCATAATAGGTTTTTGCCCCTTCAAAGCTGTTATAAAGAGCTGCTACAGAATACAGCGTAACATAAAATTCCGCACCTCTGTGCAAAAGCTCTGCATCAATTCCGTCATTTTCGGTATTCACAGCCTCTTCCGTCAAATTTTCTTCCTTATTTTCATATGTAATTATTTCTGTTGTTTCTTCTGTTATACTTTTGGCTGTAAAAAGATTTGCAGTTTTGCTTTCCCCGTCCCAGCTTATTTCATAGCCAATTTTTTCAAAAACACCTCTTAATGGTATAAGTGTCCTGCCATCAGCAATTACAGGCTGCTGACTTTCAAATTCAATATTTTCATTGTCAAGCTTTACACTTATTTCAGCACCACAAACACTGTTTGCCATAAGCATAGCAATCATGACCGTTGCCGTAAATTTTCTCATCATTATAAATCCCCCGTTCTTTCTCAACTGAAATAACTGGATACATAATAATCTCCGGCACAACTCTTGGCACATGCGTCAAAGGCTATAAGCAAAGATGTTACATAAAAATATTCTATCTGATCATCTTTTTCGTAAATATCCGCAGCTTCATCAAGGAAATCACAGCCTGCAATAAGAATATCATCATCTGCCGCAGCAAAATCAGGCGGTGTCAGTTCCGCCATTCCATTTCTTATTTTATCTGCGGTATTTCTTATTTTCTTTGCCAGAGACTTTACATCTTCATTGTCTGCAATCTCAACATCAAAAGCTGATTCAAGCAAATCACCCACCTTTTTCTGATAGGCTCTTTCCTCTGCCTGCTGTTCATCAGTCAAATCATCAAAGTCCCAATCGAATTCCTCTATTGATTGTGCATATGCTTCCCCATATTTTTCAAGAGCAATCTGAAAATCATATATAGCATCGTTATACTCATCCCAAGCCTTATCAAGAGAATTTTTAAGTTCACTTTCACTGGTTCCCTCTGTATTTCCTAGCAACACATTGAGCATGAGCTTATGAAAATCCATAGACACATTTATAACATTTTTCAGATCTTCAACTATATCCTTTGTGTATTCATTAACAGAAATATCATTGACCTTTTCAAGATACATTTCTTCAACCTCAATAGCCAAATTAAGCAAAAGGAACATTTCCTCTCCATCCTCAGTTGCTGTTAAGAGATGATATGTCTGTACCTCATCAGAAATAACAGCTGAAGCTAAAGAAGAAGCTCTTGTATATGTAATATATCCGTCAACATGTTTTTTAATTTCATCATCTGATAAACTCTTTACGGTCTGTGTTGTTGTTTCTGTACTCTCTTCTGTCAAAACCTCCGTTGTTGCATCACCGTAATTATTTGCTGAACCGCTATCAATATTTACGCTTTTGCTTTCACCGTCCCAGTTGACTGTGAGCCCTGTAGCCTCTCCGATCGCCCTTAAAGGAAGCATCATTGACCCATTTATTATCTGTGCAGGCACATCAAGCTTTATACTTTCACCATTGACGCTAAATTCTTCCGAATCAACTGTTACGCTAACCTTAGTTCCTTCTTTTTCAAATTCAGCAGTTTTAGTATTATTATCCCAGCTTATTTCATAGCCAAGCTTTTCAAAAACACCTCTTAATGGTATAAGTGTCCTGCCATCAGCAATTACAGGCTCCTGTCCTGTAAATTCCACAGCTTCACCATCAAGATTAACACTTATGTCACCTGCAAAAACATTTGAGCACATCATAAG
The DNA here is from genome assembly GCA_964526435.1 of uncultured Lachnospiraceae bacterium. Classification (GTDB taxonomy): domain Bacteria; phylum Bacillota; class Clostridia; order Lachnospirales; family CAG-274; genus Gallispira. The sequence goes on from CAZGIC010000054.1 coordinate 4,158, forward strand.
TGCCGCAAGTCCGATAAACACCATTTTTTTCATTTTAGCTGCCCCTTTCTTATACAAATTTACTTTCTATATCATCAATTATTTCTGTATCAGAGTCCTCTGAATATTCATCAAAGAACTTCATTTCATATTCATCACCAAGTATAATCTTATATAAAACATCAAAAGTATACATAGAATATTCAAACTCTATATACTCTGCATTATTTCCGTCCTTTGTAAAAGCTCCATTGTCAATACTTTCGCCGGCTTTTTCAAGCAGATCACAACATAATTTCATAATTTCCCTGTCAAGAACACATATATCCGGAGTTTCAGTACTTTCAAGTTTGTTTTTAATTGTATATGCAGCATTTATAAAATTATCAGAACTCTCAACGGCAGTCGAATAATCATCTAAAAAGCTCACTGCACTTTCAACAGTCTTTCCTATTTCACTCAAATACTTATTTCTGGCTGTCTTGTCAGCATCATTAAGTTCATCAACATCGCCTGCATTATACTTGCTGTCCCCTACAGTTTCCCATACGTCTTCTTCACTTTTCATCATAACTACTGCAAGATTATAAATTGAGGCTTCAATACTTGCATAAGCACTTTCGATCTTTGCGTTAAACTGATTTTCATTCAGATCATCATACTTTGATGTAAAAATACTGTCTCTCATAAATTCATAATAATTTATGCATGCATCAACCAATGAAATATATTTTTCAACAATATCACCATCAAATTCACCGGTATCTATATTTTCTGCAACAGTCTTATACATATTACATTCTTCTATAGCATCTTCTATAAGTCCTTTTAATTCATTTTCAGAATAAGAATATTCCAATGCCCCGCTTATTTTATATGAATTATAGTTGTCAGCATAAGCTATACTTCCTAACATAGCCTCTATTGAATAATATGTAACATAAAATTCTGCAGCGGACTTTAAAATGACAATATCCTCTTGCGGAATATCAGATGTACCGGAAACCGATACACTTGTTTCCTGCTCTGTTGCGGATTCTGTTGTTATTTCTGCTGCACTTTCAGCTTTGTCTGTAAAAAGACTTACTGTTTTACTTTCACCGTCCCAGCTTACATCAAGTCCCGTCGCTTCACCTACGGCTCTTAATGGAAGCATCATTGATCCGTTAATTATCTGTGCAGGTACATCAAGCAGGATTTCTTCCCCATTTACAGTAAAACTGTCAGCATTTACTGCAACTCTTACTTCTGTTCCATCTTTTACAAATACAGCAGTTTTACTTTGAGTATCCCATGTAATTTCATAACCAAGCTTTTCAAAAACACCTCTTAGAGGTATAAGTGTCCTGCCTTCAACAATTACAGGCTGCTGACTCTCAAATTCAATATTTTCATTGTCAAGATTTACACTTATATCAGCCCCGTAAACACTTGTTACCATCATCATAACCGCAAGAGATAAAGATACAAATTTTTTCAAATAAATGCCCCCTTTTTTATATATGATTAATTTTCGCAATATAAATTAATCATCTGTAAGTTATATTATACACATATTAATTAAAAAGTCCAGTGTTTTTTTAATCATTTTTTAATCGAGTTTTAATTTTTCTTCTTATTTCGACAAAACATTACCTTCCCCTACCAATTCTGTAAGCTCACTCATAATGTTATCGCTTATAGTAACATAATTTTGGACATTAGCACTGAATTTTTGTTTTGTCGCCTCCATGTATACTATAACCTTTGAATTTCCTGTATACTTTGATGTTATTTCCGTTATATCCTTAAGCTCAACACTGCTGTCCTTTGGTATCTTTATCCATAGAGTTTTTGTAAAAGCCTCTATCTGTTCAATTGCTTTAAGTTCTTCACATATTACTTTAGAGGGCTGATCTTCTGCAATTGACGCCCTTCCGCTTATAATAACAATTTCCTCCTCTTTAAGCATATATGAAAATTTATTATAAGAATCAGGGAAAATTATAACCTCTACAGAACCGAAAATATCCTCAACAGTTATAAAAGCCATAATTTTGTTATTCTTGGTAAACTTTGTAACAATATTTGAAATAAATCCTGCTATTATAACTTTTTCCTTGTCCTGTACTTTTTCCTTATCCTGAAAATCCTCTTCCTCAGCAGGAAAGTCAATCGTAACCCTGCTTATATGTTTTTTAAGCTTATCCCAGTATTTATCAAGAGGATTACCGCTTACATAAACCCCAAGAATTTCCTTTTCCTTTGAGAATTTATACTTGTCGGGAAATTCTTTCATCTCAGGCAGTACATCTTTGTTTTTTTCAAACTCAGAAACATTGTCAGTCAATCCAAAAAGATCCATTTGTCCTGCTATATTATTCTTTGCATTATTCTTTACACCATCGTATATTGTCAGATATATATTCATATACTGTGACCTTTTTCCTCCAAGTGAATCAAAGGCACCGCATAATATAAGATTTTCAATAGCTCTTGAATTAAGACTCTGATACATTCTGTTTATAAAATCATTAAGAGATACAAATTTTCCATTCTTCTCTCTTTCATTTACTATGTCTGCTATAACCTGTTTACCTACAGATTTAACGGCAGAAAGGCAGAAAAGAATTCCCTCATCACAGGTTGAAAAGTTGCCGAATCCCTTATTTATATCAGGGGGCAGAACCTTAATCCCCATCTGCTTGCATGTACCTATGTATGCAGACACCTTATCAGGATTACCTATTACACTTGTCATAAGTGCTGCCATAAATTCAACAGGATAATGACACTTAAGCCATGCAGTCTGGTAAGCAACAACAGCATAACATGCGGCATGAGATTTGTTAAAGGCATACTTTGCAAAGTCCGTCATTTCATCGAATATTTTATTTGCCGTTTCAGCAGATATGCCCTTTGCAACACAGCCGGGTACCTCCTCATCTCCCTTTATAAACTTTTCCCTTTCCCTTGCCATTACATCAACTTTCTTTTTTGACATAGCACGTCTTACCATATCACTTCTGCCAAGAGAATATCCTGCAAGGTCCCTTACTATTCTCATTACCTGTTCCTGATAAACTATACAGCCATAAGTTTCCTTTAATATAGGCTCAAGAAGAGGATGATCATATGTAACATTATTCTTATCATTTTTTCCCTTTATATACTGAGGTATAAAGTCCATAGGACCTGGTCTGTAAAGAGAAATTCCCGCTATAATATCTTCAAGGCTGTCAGGCTTAAGTTCTTTCATGAAAGAAGTCATTCCGGCACTTTCAAGCTGAAATACACCCTGTGTTTTTCCGCTTGATATTAAGTCGTAGACAGCTCTGTCATTATAGTCTATATTATTCCCGTTAAAATCAGTACCGTATTTTCTGTTTACCTCTTCAAAAGCATTTTGTATTACAGTAAGTGTTCTCAAACCCAGAAAATCCATTTTAAGAAGTCCAAGCTCTTCACATGTAGTCATAATATACTGTGTCGTTACAGAATTATCCTTTACGTTCAAATTAAGAGGCACATATTCAACTACTGGTTTATCTGATATAATAACCCCTGCCGCATGAGTTGATGTATGTCTTGGAAGACCTTCAAGCTTCATACTCATATCAATCACTCTTTTTACCTGAGGTTCATTGTCATAAGCACTCTTAAGCTCCGGGTTCTTTTCAAGAGCCTGAGCTATTGTAATATGAAGGTCATTTGGTATCATCTTTGCAATTCTGTCACCCTCTGAATAAGGCAGATCAAGAGCACGAGTAACATCTCTTATAGCATTTTTTGCAGCCATTGTACCAAAAGTTATAATCTGGGCCACCTGGTCAGCACCGTATTTTCTTATAACATAGTCTATAACTTCCTGACGCCTTTCATAGCAGAAGTCAATATCTATATCAGGCATTGTAACTCTTTCAGGATTTAAAAATCTTTCAAAAATAAGATTAAACTTAATAGGATCAATATCTGTTATTCTTAAAGCATAAGCAACAATTGAACCTGCCGCAGAGCCTCTTCCCGGACCTACTGCAATACCATTATCCTTTGCATACTTTATAAAATCCCATACAATAAGGAAATAGTCAACAAAGCCCATTGATGATATAGTATCAAGCTCATAGTCAAGCCTTTCCCTCAATTCATCTGTAATTTCACCATATCTTTCATTTATTCCCTTTTCACAAAGCTCTCTTAAATATTTAAGAGGAGTATATCCTTCGGGAACATCGAAATGAGGCAGTTTATATTTGTTAAATTCAAACTCCACATTGCACTTTTCCGCAATTTTTACAGTATTTTCACATGCTTCCCTTGCATATGGAAAAAGAGAATACATTTCCTCAGGGGATTTTAAATAAAACTGTCCCCCCTCATATTTCATTCTGTTAGGTGTATTTATAGTTACACCTGTCTGTATACACAAAAGTATATCATGAGCCTCTGCATCTTCTTCCCTTATATAATGAGAATCATTTGTAGCCACAAGAGGAATACCCGTTTCATTATGAATACGCATAAGAGCCTGGTTCACCTGTTTCTGTTCAGGCACCCCATGGTCCTGTAACTCCAGATAAAAATCCTCACCAAAAAGATTACTGTATTTTAAAGCCATTTCTTTTGCCTTGTCATAGCCCACCCTTAACACAGTCCTTGCAACAGGTCCTGCAAGGCAGGCACTTAAGGCAATAATCCCCTCATGATATTTTTCAAGAAGTTCAAAATCTATTCTTGGTTTTTTATAAAAACCTTCCGTAAATCCATAAGACACAAGTTTAGTAAGGTTTGAATACCCTCTGTTATCCTTTGCAAGAAGCACAAGATGGTAATAAAAATTATCATCTGAGGCCTCCTTGTCAAATCTTGATTTAGAGGCAACATAAACCTCACAGCCAATAACAGGCTTAATACCTTCAGCTTTGCAAGCCTTATAAAAATCTATACATCCATACATTACACCGTGATCAGTTATTGCAAGAGAATCCATGCCAAGTTCCTTACACCTTGCCACAAGCTCCTTTATTTTAGCTGAACCGTCAAGAAGACTGAACTCTGTATGTACATGTAAATGAGTGAAATTCAATTTATCGTTCATAGACATTTCCCTTTTCTCCAATAAAAAAATCCATTGCATCAATACATTTATTATAATTCATTACAAGTCTTTAATCAAGATAAAACAATTTTATGCATTTATATACAATTACAGAAATTAATTTTACACAAAGTCTTTATAAAAATACATTTTCAATTTATAAGGCTGACCAAAACCATGGCCAGCCTTATTATAAATGATCTTATTATTTTTTCAATGCCTTACATTTTCTGTTTCTGTCTTCAAGGAGATTTGTTACATAAGTAATTTTCTCTTCCACAGCCTCCCTGTTATTTTCCTTAACAATCTCTTTAAGCTTTTCAATTTCATCATAAATTTGATTTTCAATTCCTGTAAGCTCATCACATGAAACAGGGTCACTGTATCTGAATTTATCAGAAAGAACATTAAGCTTCTTTTTCAGCTCACTATCATTGCACATATCCGAAACAGATGCTATGTCAAGCTTAAAATATGTAACTTTATCTATTTCTGATTCTGTTTCCATATCAATTTTCTCAACAACATCTCTTGCATTATCTGTTACTATAATTCCAATTAAAGCCATTGCAAGAAAAATAACCGATATAACAACTGCTATCCATGCAGGAACTAAATATACAATATTAATACAGCATAAAATAATTGTAAAAATAACCTGAGCTATAAGGTAAATATATCCTATTCTGAAAACAGGAAAACCATATACCTTTGACATTAACGTTTCCGTTCCCTTAAAGGCAATGTTGGCTGTAAACCACACGAATACAACAGCTATAACACATGCAGTGTAGGCTATCCATGATGCTGTATTTTTTGGAAATGGTATTGCAAAATACAAAACACTTAATACAACAAAAACAATAGCACATACGGAAATAAGAGATTTCTGTATTTTATTCATAATTTATTCCCCCCTTTTCTTTCCGCATTCAGGACAGAATTTTGAAGTTATGTTACTTGCTCCGCATTCACAGTCCCAGGTTTCCTTTTCGGGTTTCTTTGCACCGCACTCAGGGCAGAATTTTGATGTTATGTTCTTAGTTCCGCACTGACTGCAATCCCATGTTTTCTTTTCAGGCTTCTTTGCACCGCATTCGGGACAGAATTTTGAAGTTATATTCTTAGCTCCGCATTCGCAGTCCCATGTTTCCTTTTCGGGTTTCTTTGCACCGCATTCGGGACAGAATTTTGAAGTTATATCCTTAGCTCCGCAGCTGCAATTCCACCCGTCATTTTTACCTGCAACCACATTTCCGAATCCGCTTCCAATGTCTGCCGAATTATTTATGATTGGACTCAGTGCATCTTTGGTCATTCCTATAACTCCGCCCATTGCGCCAAGTGTTACACCAAGTCCTGCAATATCTCCAAGTCCGCCTCCTCCTTCTCCGGAGCCTGTAATACCATTTTGCATAGCCTCAAGTCCAACCTGACGTGCTGTTTCCTGCTGATATGTATAGCCCTTTGCCTTCATTTCTTCAGCCTCTGCAAATGCCTGCATCTTATATGCCTCTGCTTCTGCCATAGCCTTAACTTTCAACGCTTCTGCCTCACCCTGAGCACCTAATATTTTAAGCTGTGCCTCTGTTTGTGCTTCAACCATTTTTCTTTCCTGTGCAGCTTCGGCTTCAGCCTTTCTTATTTCTTCCTCTCTTACCTTAAGAGTTTTGTCTGCAAACTGCTGTTTTAATCTTTTGAAATTGGGATCATCATCGGGAGTCAAAATACTTGTCACATAAAACTCAGGAATAACAAGACCGTATTCATCAAAAGTTTCATTAAGAATATTTTTCAAAGTCTCAGAAATATCATCAAGGTACAGATCAATTTCAAGAACATTAATCTGTTTTTCTTTAATGATTTTTGCTAAGTTAGATTTAACTGTATTAATCACAAGGGCTTTGAATTTTCCTGTAACCGAACTTACACTGTATCCACCGTCACTTACAATTTCGTCCTGGGTAAATATATTTGATGTCCCCACGATTTTAAGCAAAAGCTTTCTTGAGTCACACACCCTGAGATTAAATCTGCCATGGGCACCAAGCTCAATATGCAGTCCTGAAGCAGGATCAAAGAGCCTTACCCTGCTGTCCGTACCCCATTTGATACCCATTTGTGTAGTCATATTTATGAAATACACTTCTGAGTGAAATGGTGTATCCGTATTTAAAGGCAATTTATACAGATTTTCAAGCACAGGCAGGTTTTGTGTAGCAAGAGTATATCGTCCTGCTCCAAACAAATCCAGGGCTTTGCCATCTTTAAAGAAAATTGCCTCCTGTGACTCATGAACTATGAGCTGTGATCCAAGATTGAAATCTTCTATAGGATGCTTCCATACAAATACATCATTTCCACCCTCATATTTTATAACACTTGCAAGTCCCTGATTTTTTACTTTTTCCTTTGCTATCTGTTCCTGTACATCAATTACTGTATCACAAAGAGGGCATGTATATTCTCCTGCATTCTTGTCTGCCGATAATCTGCAGCTGCATGAGGGACAGGAAAACTCCACTAAACTTGACATACTGTCAATAGTATTGATTTTCTCATGACACACAGGACAAACAGCCTTATCCCCTTTTGACTGGTCAAATATAACTGTATTTCCGCAGTGAGTACATACTCTTGATGTCATTTTATCTGTCTTTACATTTATCACATTACCGCATGTACAGCTTATTTTCTTTTTTGCAAAAAATCCCGTAGATGCCTCAACATATCTGCCGCATTCAGGACATTCTATTACAAATTTTGCCATTTATTTTCCCCCTTGCTTAGTATTTCAAAACAGCATTTCTGAATATATTATAGTTTTTTTCATTGTTCTTTGTCTGGTTTATCGTTACCGGTAATTCCCAAAACAGCTTTGGCAAAATTACCACCTCCGCTAATACCTGAGAGAGATTCAGCCCCGGCACCAAACAGAAAACAGAAATTTCTCATACATACTACACCTTACCTTTAGTTAATATTATATCAATTATAGCAAATCATGGTTCACCGCTACTTCCTTTTGTAATATTGTTAAATCTCTTTCAGCTTGACTTAATTCAGCATTAATATCCTGCTTATTTTTATTTAAGGAAGCCAGTTTATCGTTCAGTTCTTTTTTCATTGCAGCTTTTTGTCCAAAAAGTGCTAAGCCAATATTTTGCAATTTACTGTTTATGTCATTTATCTCTTTATCAATTTCCTCCAGTTGTTCATTTAATTTATTTTTATATTCATTCTTATTTCTTATAACCTCCTCTAAATCTTTTATTTTTTCTTTCACCTTGCCTGTTCTTTCCTTTGCAATATTTTTAATGCTCTCTTTTATTTCAAAAAACTTTTTTACATTTATAAAATGATCTATATTGTTCCATTTTGAAACATCGCATTGTCCCTCTTTATTTTCCCCTGTAGCTACTACTGTACCGTCTGATTTCAATCCTACTGTATAATTATTACCACAAGCTATATATACTATATCTTTCCAGTCTGAAACATTGCATCGTCCATCTTCATTATATCCTGCAACAGCTACTGTACCGTCTGATTTCAATCCTACTGTATGCCAACCACCACAAGCTATAGATACTATACCTTTCCAGTCCGAAACACAACTACTACCAACTACTGTGCCGTCTCTTTTTAATCCTGCTTTATGGTAACCACCACAAGCTATAAATACTATATCTTTCCAGCCCGAAACATCTCTATCCCTGGTAGTAACTACTGTTCCGTCTGTTTTCAATCCTGCTGTATAATTATCACCACAAGTTATATATACTATATCTTTCCAGCCCGAAACATCACATTGTCCTTTTTTATTATCCCCTGTAGCTACTACTGTTCCGTCTGTTTTCAGTCCTACTGTATTGTAACCACTACAAACTATATATACTATATCTTTCCAGCCTGAAACATCGCATTGTTCATATTTATTATACCCTGTAGCTACTACTGTACCGTCTATTTTCAATCCCACTGTATGTGTACTTCCGCAGGCTATAGATACTATATCTTTCCAGCCTGAAACATTGCATTGACCATAGCTATTATCCCCTGTTGCAATTACTGTACCATCTTTTTTCAATCCGGCTGTATGATGACGACCACTAGCTATAGATATTATATTTTTCCAGTCTGAAACATTGCACTGTCCACATTTATTATCCCCTGCAGCAACTACTGTTCCGTCTATTTTCAATCCTACTATATGATTATTACCACAAGCTATAGACACATTGTTTTTAAAAATATTTGTTAAATATTTCAAAGTATCTTTTATATTTTCACATTTAAAAAATTTAAAAGCTGCTTCTTTATAATTACCTGAATTATATAAATCAACAGCCTCATTGTAAATTTTCTCTGCTTTAGGCTTAATTTCCTCTATCTTATTATTACAATATTCAACTTTTTCTTTAGAATCCTTAAAATTATCTAATTTTTCAAAAATTTCTTTAGCAATCTCATAATCAGAAATTTTATCAGAATTATTTAACAGTATTTCTGATGCTTTATTATAAAGACTTTCTTTTTGAGCTAAAACTTGCTGTTGTTTCTTTGTATAATCTTTAATTATATTTATAAATAATAGCCTGCTATAATTTATTTCAACACAATTCTGTATTTCATTAAGTTTATTCCTCATTGTATTATCAGCAAATCTTAATGCACGCTCAAAATCTTTATAATTATGTAATGATTGAATAGATAATTTTTTCAATTTTTCAATATCAGAAATTTTAATTGATGACATAAACTTACCGAAATAAGCTTCACTGTCCTCAGGATTTTCATTTAAAGCCTTATCAAAGTAATCATAAGCTTGTTTGAATTCTCCGTCTTCAAGATATATCTGTCCTCTTCTTGTTAAAGCTCCTGATGTTTGAGTTGTACTTAAATTGGTACGGTATTCTTCCTTTTGATAATCTTTATAACCTAAAATTTTAGAAATACCTCTTATTAAATCCTGTTCATAACCAAGCTTTCCCATATCCTGCCCCTGCAGATTTTTAAATTCCCTCGGCATATCAT
>CAZGIC010000055.1:0-14234 GCA_964526435.1 uncultured Lachnospiraceae bacterium
AGCGTAACATTTTGCTGACGCAAAAAATTACTCACTTTTTGACAACAACTGCTTCCAAAATAACAAATAAATTTGTTGTTTGGGAAATGTAGTAAAACTAAAGTTTTACTTGATTAGCAGTTGTTATCAAAAAGCGCAACATTTTGCTTCGCAAAAAATTACTCACTTTTTGACAACAACTGCTTCCAAAACAACAAATAAATTTGTTGTTTTGGAAAAGGAGGAATGCCAATGATTTAATTATGTCATCTTTATGATGAAAAGCTACAAAAAAATTTTTTAAAAGGAGATGTAAAAATGACAAACAAAGTAAAATTGCTGACGGCTTTCTTTGTGTTAAGCTTTGCAATGATGATGGGTGTGACGCCTTTTAGTATTGGCGGGGCAGGAGTTCTGAAAGCAGAAGCTGCAACAATGGGAGCTTTCACTGTGGAAGGAACAGATGACAGTTACAGCTACGCTAATAATATGCTCACAATAAGCGGCAGCGGAACATACACAATTTCAAATACCGATAGTAATACGGCAACAAGCGATACTATACAGGTGACATCAGAGAATGGTGCAAAAATAATCCTTGCTGGTGTGAACATATCAAGCAGTACCAACTCACCAATTGAGATAGCTAGCACTGCGGGCAAAGTAACAATACAGCTTGTGGGAGAAAACACTTTAACAGCGACAGGGGATGTACATACAGTTTTATCAATATTAACAACAGAAGAAGTAACAATAACAAGTGATGTTGACGATGACAGTAACAATTACGCAGGTTCGCTGACAGTAGTTTCAGACGATAGATCAGAACTTGGTTATGGAATAGCTATAGGAAGCGAGAGTAATGGTGTTAATATTAATATAACCGGAGGAATAATAAAAGCAGAAGCTGACGGTGATTACTATGGAGTAGCTATAGGAAGCTACAATGGTGTTGCTAATATTACTATATCAGACGGTACAGTAACAGCCATAGCTAGTGGTGATGCGTATGGAGTAGCTATAGGAAGCTTTGAGAGTACTGCTGCTATAACTATAACAGGAGGCGAAGTAACAGCCACAGCTAATAGCGATAGCTGGGGAGTAGCTATAGGAAGCTTTTATGGTGGTGCTTATATTACTATATCAAATGGTAAAGTAACAGCCAAAGCTGATAATGATAATTATGGAGTAGCTATAGGAAGCTTAGAAGATACTGCTACTATTACTATAAAGGGAGGCATAGTAGAAGCCGAAGCTAATGATGATGAAAAGGATTTTGAGGGTGCTGGAATTGCTATAGGAAGCTTTTTTGATGCTGCTACTATTGATATATCAGACGGTATAGTAATAGCCACAACTGATGGTGATTTTTATGGAGTAGCTATAGGAACCGGCTACCAAGGGGCTGCTACTATAACTATAACAGGAGGCGAAGTAACAGCCACAGCTGAGGGTGATACCCAAGGTATAGCTATAGGAAGCTATGAAGGTGTTACTGATATTACTATAAATGGAGGCACAGTAGAAGCCGAAGCTAATGGTAGGGGTATTGTAGATGAAAATTTTAGTTATGGAATTGCTATAGGAAGCTTCTATAGTACTGCTAATATTACTATATTAGACGGTAAAGTAACAGCCAAAGCTGATGGTGGTTACTATGGAGTAGCTATAGGAAGCTACATAACTACTGCTACTATTGATATAAAAGGAGGAGAAGTAACAGCTGAAGCTAATGGTAGGAGTTCTTACGCTGGAGGATATGGAGTAGCTATAGGAAGCTACAACGGTGCTGCTACTATTAATATAACAAATGGTAAAGTAGAAGCCACAGTTGATGGCGATGTTCATGGTTTAGCTATAGGAAGCCACTCAAGTACTGCTACTATTACTATATCAGACGGTACAGTAACAGCCACAGCTGGGGAAAATGACTATGGCAATAACTATGGAGTAGCTATAGGAAGCGACACAGGTACTGCTTATATTACTATAAAAGGAGGAACAGTAACAGCTACAGCTATGGGCGATATCCATGGTTTAGCTATAGGAAGCCACTCAAGTACTGCTACTATTATTATAGAGGGAGGCACAGTAACAGCCACAGCTGATGGCAATACCCATGGAACAGCTATAGGAACCGACGAGGGTACTGCGACTATTACTATAACAGGAGGAACAATAACAGCCGAAGCTGTTGATGATACAGATTCCGGAATTGCTATAGCGGGCAATCTCGTGTATATTGACCCTGCTATGGGCACTGCCTTAGATGTAAAGTACAGTAAAGACGGCGAAGATACATTGTATGTATTTAAAACAGATGTAACGAATAAAGTAGTTGACGGAACCTATTTCTACAGCAATTACGGTGGTGAAGTAATACATGATGATACCAATGTAAGCATTAGTCAATCCGGTGATGGCACTTATAATGTTGTTGTAAGTGAATACGGAGGAGAATACGATGCAAGGTATCTTGAAAGCGTCATAGTGCTTATAAATGCCTATGATGATTATGCTGTTGAAAATTATGAGATTAAGAATTATCATGAATACACTAAGGACATCGAAAATGATTCAATTGTATTCCCTGTTACAATTGATAAAGTAGGTAATAACGAAGCAATATGTGTACTGGTTAAGACATATGAGCATATGGATGCTGAAAATAAAAATGGTAGTATTATTTATTACCTGAGTGATGTATTGGATGGAGGTACTGCGGCATGAGTAAGAATAAATATTTGAAACCTGAAATTGAAATAGTTGGGTTTAATAACAAGGATAATAATATGAGTCCGACATATCTTTTATCAGGGAATTATGACAAGAACAGTATAGATTACAACGCTGGTACTAATAGTATTATCAGAGGAAGCGGAGTACTGCATTACTAGAGTAATATTTAACTGAGCTGATAATTTAATATTTGAGGGATAATAAAACAGATCCCCCGATGCAGTAAGTATCGGGGGATCTTCGTGTCTGACAAAAACTGCTTCCAAAACAACAAATACAATTTGTTGTTTTGGAAGCAATATGGGAGTTTACGATAAACGACCACACTGAATATTGCAGAATCTTTTTTAGTTTTTTTTATCAGATTTTACTAAAGAGATATTGCCTTTATAAAGTTTTTTGTTTCGTCAAGTACATGCTTTTCGTCTTTTAGTGTATAGGTTATATAGGGGTCTCCGCCCGTAGATGTAAAGAGTATTCTGCCCCTGCTTTCGGAAATAAGTTTCATAAGCTTTTCTCCTGATACATTGGCGTCTTTTCTGAAGTAAATAAGGACTTTGTTTTTTATCTGCTTTACATTTACGGCACCTATTTTATGTGCCATTGCTTTGATATAGGCAACATCAATAAGGTTATTTACTGCACGGGGAATGTTACCGTATCTGTCCTCAAGCTCTTCCTGAACATCATAATAGTCTTCAAGTCCTGATATTAATGAAATTTTCTTATACATTTCAAGTTTTTGTTCTTCACTTGAAATATAGGAAGGCGGTATGAAAGCATTGAGTTTAATATCTATAAGGGTTTCAAACTCAGTTACTACAGGTTCGCCCTTTAATTCCATTACAGCTTCATTTAAAAGTTTGCAGTAAAGCTCATATCCTACAGAATCCATATGACCGTGCTGTTCTGCACCAAGGAGGTTGCCTGCTCCTCTTATTTCAAGGTCCTTCATGGCAACTCTGAAACCTGAACCGAATTCGGTAAATTCCTTTATTGTCTGAAGACGTTTTTCGGCATCTGTGTTTAAAACCTTATCTCTGGCATACATAAGATAGGCGTAGCTTGTTCTTGTGGAACGTCCTACACGGCCTCTTAACTGATAGAGCTGGCTTAAGCCCATTTTGTCTGCATCGGAAATAATGATTGTGTTTACATTGGGAATGTCAAGTCCTGTTTCAATAATTGTGGTACAGACAAGAACGTCAATTTCGCCGTCCATAAAGTCCAGCATAATATCTTCAAGTTCTCTTTGTCCCATTTGTCCGTGGGCAAAGGCAAAGCGTGCTTCGGGAACAAGTTCCTGAAGTTTTGCTGTGACTTCGGATATATTTGTAACTCTGTTGTAAAGGTAATAAACCTGTCCGTTTCTTGCAAGTTCTCTGTGTATTGCATCTTTTATACATTCAGGGTCATAGTCCAGAACATAGGTTTGTATAGGAATTCTGTCTTCGGGAGGTTCTGTAAGAACACTCATATCCCTTATTCCTGTCATACTCATATGAAGGGTTCTGGGAATGGGAGTAGCTGAGAGCGTAAGTACATTTACATTTTTTCTCAGTTCCTTTAATCTATCTTTATGCTTTACACCGAATCTCTGCTCCTCGTCTACTATAACAAGTCCCAGATCTTTAAACTTCATATCATTGCTTAATATTCTGTGAGTGCCTATAACAATATCTGTTTTACCCTTTGAAAGGTTTTCTATTGTTTCCTTTTGCTGTTTAGCCGTTCTGAAGCGTGACATCACTTCAATATTGACAGGGTAATTTTCCATACGATGAACAAAAGTCATATAGTGCTGACGGGCAAGTATTGTTGTAGGCACAAGATATGCTACCTGCTTATTATCCTGCACTGTTTTAAAAGCTGCTCTTATTGCAACTTCTGTCTTGCCGAAACCTACATCTCCGCACAGAAGTCTGTCCATAACCCTGCCTTCTTCCATATCTTCCTTTATTTCTGATATGGCGGTGAGCTGGTCATCGGTTTCTTCATATTCAAATTCTTCTTCAAATTCTCTTTGCCAAAGAGTATCGGGGGAGTATTTAAAACCATGTACTTTTTGTCTTTCGGCATAAAGGTCTACAAGTTCTTTGGCAGAAATATAAGCTGCCTGTTTTGCCTTTGCTTTTGCTTTTGTCCAGCTTGAACTTCCAAGACTGTTCAGCTTTGGCTTTGTCATTTCTCCGCCGATATATTTCTGAACCATATCCATTTGATTTATGGAAACATAGAGAACGTCTTTATTTGCATAGCCTATTTTTATAAAGTCTTTGCTTACACCGTCTGTTATAATCTGCTCTATTCCACGGAATATGCCTATACCGTGATTTTCGTGAACAACGTAATCACCTACTTTAAGGTCAGATATATTTTGAATTGCAGTGCCGTTGTTATTTTTCTTTCGGTTTTTTCTTTTGTTTTTTCTGTTTTCATTAAATGCGTCTTTTTCGGAAACAAGGGCAAATTTCTCATTGATGTATTCAAAACCGTGAGAAAGGCTTCCTCTTGTAATGTAAACAATACCTTTTTCAAGGTGAGCATTTTCTATATTTTCAAGATAGACTGATTTTATATTCCTTTCCTGAAGTTCGGTAAACATTCGCTCACAGTGAGTATGACCGCCTGCAAGGAATATTATTTTATAATCTTTTTGAGCCAGGTAATTTAAATCTTCAGAAATAAGATCCATATTGTTTTTAACAAGGGCAGCAGCTTTTACCTGAAAATCCACAAGTTCTTTTGGCTTGTAGTCCTTAAGTGTTGTCATAAGACCGGTCATAAGGACAGAAGTACCTTTCTGAACCGATGAAATTATATCGTCATAGGTGTATATCATTTTAAGCTGACCGGGAAGCATTGAACCCTTGTCAATTCTGCTTTCAATACTGTTTACAAACTCCTTGGTAATAAATTCGCAGTGTTCTGATATTCTGTTTGGCTCATCTGCAAATATAAGGGGAGAGTCAAAATAATCTATAAGTGAGTATGTGTTTTCATAAAAATAAGTAACATATTTTTCAACACCACTGAAACTTCGCATTGTTTTAAGCTTTTCTGTTGCTTCTTCAACTGAAATTTTAAGCTGGTCTGAGGGATTTTTAATGGATTTAAGTTCTGACTGAATGTTTCTGACTGCCTTCTCTACATCCTCGTTGTGGTATACCAGTTCCCTCATGGGATATATTCTGATACTGTTTGTGTTTTCAACGGAACGCTGAGATACTGTGTCAAGTATTCTTATGGAGTCTACTTCATCGTCCCAGAGTTCAATTCTTACAGGGTGGTCACTTACAGAGGAATATATGTCAATTATGCCTCCACGCATAGCAAACTGTCCCTGTCCTTCAACCATATCACAGCGTTCGTATCCCATAAGTACAAGGTCATGGCTCATTTTGTTTATGTCAATTCTGTCGCCTACATTGATGTCAAATATAAATTCTTTAAAGACTTCAAGGGGAACAAGCCTGTCAAAAAGTGCTTCTGCTGAGAGAACAACGGTAACTTTTTCATTGTTTATTATTTTGGATATAATTTCAAAGCGTTGTTTTATAATGTCAAGGCTTTTGACATCAGCCCAGTAGAAAATAACATCTTTTGAGGGGTAGAGCATTACTTTGTCTTTCATAAAAAATTTAAGGTCATTGTAAATTTCTTTTGCCTTAAGTTCTGAATTTGTTATGATAAGGCTGCTGCGGTCGCTTTCAGAAGCAAGTCCTGATATAAGGTGACATTTCTGCGCGTCAATAACTCCCGATACAAGTATGGGAGTTTTGTTTTCTGAAATATAATTTTTTAGTTTGATGAAGTTTTTATTTTCCTTAAAAAAATCATAAAATATGTTCATTTTAATTGCCTATTCCTTTTTTGTTATAGGTATTCATTGCCTGTTGTGTGCTGCCGTCTTTTATTATCATTGCAACGGCATCTCCTGCATCTGTAATACCCTTTATTATATCTGTATTTTCTTCCTCTGTAAATTTGCTTAAAACATATTTTGCAAGGTCCCACTGTGGGGGCTTTTCGCCGACGCCTACTCTTACTCTTGTAAAGTTGTCATAGCCAAGCTGATAAATAATATTTCTTAAGCCTTTTTGTCCCCCGTCGCTTCCTTTTGCACGTATTCTTATGGAACCTACGGGAAGATTGATGTCATCGCACACAACGATTATATCTTCCGGCTGAAGCTTATAGAAATTTACAAATTCTCTTACGCTTTCACCGCTTAAGTTCATATATGTGAGGGGTTCTATAAGGAGGACTTTTTCAAAACCTATTCTGCCTTCCCCTATGAGAGCCTTATATTTTTCTTTGTTCATATCAATATTATAGTCACAGGCAAGCTTATTTATGACTTCAAAGCCAACATTATGCCTTGTCCATTTGTAATCTCTGCCCGGATTACCCAAACCTATTATTGCTTTCATATATATCACTTCCTTAATTAATAATTTAATATTGTCAAGAACTATACATTATTTTGTGTTAAAGACCTGAATTACATCTGTTAATAACTGTTTACTGGAATTCAGGAGGGACTGACTGAAATATCAGTTTATTGCAATATAAAGAGTATAACACAAAATTTAACAATTTACAAAATCAATCTTTTAATATTTAATGACAATTTATAAAAATTGTAGATTTTTTTTAAAATTATGGTAAAATTATATTTAGTGTGTTATTTAACTGTATTTATTATGTGTGCGAAAAAAGACGTAATTTGCATAAAAATTTGTTAAACAATAAATTTTAAAAGTATTGAAATAAGTAAAAATATGTGTTATCATTATTCAATGTACTATGAAAAGGAGGTCATGTTTTGAATAACAATAAAATGAGAAATGTTATAATGTATTTGGCAATATTTGTAGTTATTGTTGCGGTAATTATGCTTAAAAACGGAATAAGCACCACAACTGAACCCCAGGTACAGTATTCATATGACGATATGATTTCACAGATGGTAAGTGGTGAAGTGGATACAATTGAAATACAGAGAGATTCTGATGTAAGCGATTCCGGTGTAGCTATTGTTCATACTACTTCGGGAGAAGTGTACGGTGTTCAGCTCCCAAGTGTTTCAGGAATAATGAATATTGTGAACTCACTGGCTGCACAGAATGCCATCAGTGTGAATACTGTTGCACCTTCAAAAGCAAGCAGTATGCTTTCTATAGGGGCAACAATAATAACTGTTATTATTATTGCAGTGCTTATGTTTGTTCTTTTCCAGCAGATGAAAGGCGGCAGCGGCGGCGGGAAAGTAATGAACTTTGGCAAATCCAGAGCAAAGCTCCATACAGACGCTGACAAGAAATATACATTTGACGATGTTGCAGGACTTGACGAAGAAAAGGCCGAAGTTGAAGAAGTTGTTCAGTTCCTTAAAGAACCTAAGAAATTTACTGACTTAGGAGCAAGAATACCTAAGGGTATTCTTATGGTAGGACCGCCGGGTACAGGTAAAACTCTCCTTGCAAAAGCTATTGCAGGTGAGGCAGGGGTACCTTTCTTCTCTATTTCAGGTTCAGACTTTGTTGAAATGTTTGTTGGTGTAGGTGCATCAAGAGTAAGAGATCTTTTTGACCAGGCTAAGAGAAATACTCCGTGTCTTGTGTTTATTGACGAAATCGATGCTGTAGGTCGTCAGAGAGGTGCAGGGCTTGGAGGAGGACATGACGAAAGAGAACAGACTCTTAATCAGCTCCTTGTAGAAATGGACGGTTTTGGTGTAAATGAAGGCATTATTATAATGGCTGCTACAAACAGACCTGATATACTTGATCCGGCTCTTTTAAGACCGGGACGTTTTGACAGACAGCTTGTTGTAGGCGCTCCTGATGTAAAGGGCAGAGAGGAAATACTTAAGGTTCATGCAAAGGGTAAGAAAATGGCATCTGATGTTGATCTTAAAGAAATTGCCCAGACAACTCAGGGATTTACAGGTGCTGATCTTGAAAACTTACTTAATGAGGCAGCTTTGCTTGCGGCAAGAAATAATCAGAAGGTCATAACTCAGCAGAACATCAAGGACTCATTTATAAAGGTTGCCCTTGGTACAGAAAAGAAGTCAAAGGTAATAACAGAAAAAGAAAGAAAAATTACGGCATATCATGAAGCAGGACATGCAATACTTTTTGAAAAACTTCCTTTATTAAGTCCCGTACACACTGTATCTACTATTCCTGTAGGAAGGGCTGGAGGATATACAATGCCTATGCCTAAAGATCAGGGATTTGAATTTAAGGCGGAAATGGAAGAAAGAATTGTTGCTACATTTGGCGGAAGAGTTGCAGAGGAATTAATATTCGGCGACTATACACAGGGTGCCAGCGGTGATATTGAGCAGGCGTCAAAGGCTGCCAGAATGATGGTAACAAGGTTTGGTATGAGTGAAAAACTGGGTCCTATATTATATGGTGATGAAAATCATGATGTTTTCCTTGGAAAAGATATTGGACATGGAAGAAACTATGGTGAAAAGACTGCTACACTTATTGATGAAGAAATAAACAGAATTATTACTGAATCATATAATAAGGCAAAGGAGATACTTTCATCTGATATGGATGGTCTCCACAGAACAGCACAGCTTCTTATTGAAAGAGAAAAGGTTACAGGAGATGAGTTCAGAGCCTGCCTTAATCAGGTAGGAGAATTTGCTCCTATAACAGAAACTGTGACTGAAAGCAGTGAAATTGAAGAACAGAGTAAAGATATTGAAAGTTCTGAAAATTAAAAATAAAATTATGTTAAATAAAAAAGTTTTTCTCTTATTTATTTAATCATAAAACTGCTGAAATTTTGAATGCACCCTAAATGTCAGATTTGGGGTGCATTTGTGTCAGGTGACTGATTTTTTAGCTGAAGAATTTGCCATGGAATATGGTGTTATTAAAAAACTTTAGTCAGGCTGAATTGGTGTTAAAATAAACAGAATACTATATTATTGAATAACAACTAAATATTTAAATTACAGTAACAAACCTTTCCTTCCACAGATAAAATAATATCAGGAGGAGGGGTTTTGTTATGTTAAGTAAGAAAGCGTTGGAATATTATGAGGAAGGATTTAACTGTGCCCAGTGTGTACTAAAGGCATGTGAGGATGAGTACAGTATTAAAATATCAGAGGACTGTCACAATGCCTGTGAGGGATTATATAATGGACTTGGTGTGGGAGGGTGCTGTGGTGTACTTATTGCCTGTGTAATGGCTATTGGGATAATCTGCGATGATGTACCTTTTTGCAGACTTGAAATGGTTGAAAGATTTAAATGTGAATTTTTCAGTTTAAATTGCTGTAATCTTAAACGGGGCGGAGGGTGTGAAGTACTTATTGAAAAGTCATGCAATATATTGAATGATATAATTGACAAAGGAAGAAAAAAATATTAGACTATAAATATAATGATATTTGAAAAAAGTATTTACAATCAGGTATAAATAATCAAAAGAAAGATGAGGTTGTATTATGGATATAAGAGAAATATTAAGTAAGGTCGATCATACTCTTTTAAAGCAGGACGCTGTATGGGAAGATATTAAAAAAATATGTGATGATGGTATAGCATATTCTACAGCAAGTGTATGTATTCCGCCAAGTTTTGTGAAGAAAGCTAAGAGTTATACTGAAGATAGGGTTAAAATATGCACTGTTATAGGATTTCCTAACGGGTATCAGACTGCTGAAACAAAGGTGTTTGAAACAAGAAATGCTGTTGAAAATGGTGCTGATGAAATAGATATGGTAATAAATATAGGCGATTTAAAGGCAAAAAATTATACAGCTGCAGCTGATGAAATAATGGCGGTAAAAGCTGCATGCAGAGAAAAAATTTTGAAAGTTATAATTGAAACCTGTATGCTTACAAAAGATGAAAAAATTAAAATGTGCGAAATTGTGACAGAGGCAGGAGCTGATTATATAAAGACAAGCACAGGTTTTGGCGGAGCAGGAGCAACATTTGAAGATATTGAACTTTTTAAAAAATATGTGGGTAAGAATGTTAAAATAAAAGCGGCAGGGGGAATTTCTTCTATTGCTGATGCATTAAAATTTATTGAGCTTGGAGCTGACAGACTTGGAACAAGCAGAATAGTTAAAATAGTTAAGGAGGAAAATTTATGCTGACAAATATTTTAATTGGGGTGCTTATAGTTCTTGTACTTATATTAATAGTAATTTCATTAAAGGGAAAGAATATAAGTTCGGGAGATGTAAAAAGTATTGTAGACAAAAGCAATGAGGACAGTGTAAGAAGAATAAATGACAGTATTAACAGCAATAACAGACTTTTTAATGATATGGTAAGTGAAAGAGTCTCACTTATAGATAAAAATATAGTTGATAAAATGGGCATTATTGATAAAAATATAAGGGACGGTCAGTCAGCTTTAAGCCGTTCTGTGGCAAATTCTATTGCACAGCAGGAGGAAAGAATTAAGACATTTTCAGTGGAAAATGAACAGAAGCTTGAAAACATAAGGATTACAGTTGAAAAAGGACTTTCTTCCATGCAGGAGGACAATAACAAAAAACTTGATGAAATGAGAGCTGTTGTTGATGAAAAGCTACAGAAATCCCTTGAAGATAAAATGAACAAGTCTTTTGCCCTTGTCAGTGAAAGACTGGAGCAGGTTTACAAGGGGTTAGGCGAAATGCAGAACCTTGCAAGCGGTGTAGGGGATCTGAAAAAGGTTCTGTCAAATGTTAAAACAAGGGGAATATTGGGAGAGGTACAGTTAAGTGCAATTTTGAAGGAAATACTTTCTCCTGAACAGTATGAGGAAAATGCCGAAGTAGTGCCGGGAAGCGGTAAAAGAGTTGAGTTTGCCGTAAAACTTCCGGGAAATGATGAAAGTAACGTTTATCTGCCTGTTGACAGCAAGTTTCCCGGGGACAGGTATCAGGCTCTTCTTGACGCCTATGATACAGGGGACAAGGAAAATGTAAATACTGCTTTTAAGGCCCTTATGAATGTTATTGAAAGTGAAGCCAAGGATATAAATGAAAAATACATAGCACCTCCCCATACTACAAACTTTGCAATTATGTTTCTGCCCTTTGAAGGTCTTTATGCAGAGGTTGTAAACAGAGGAATGATTGAGATACTCCAAAATAAATACAAAGTGAATATTGCAGGTCCAAGTACCATGGCTGCACTTCTTAACAGTTTGCAGTTGGGATTTAAAACTCTTGCTATTCAAAAGAGAAGTATGGAAGTATGGAATACTCTTGCGGCTGTTAAGACCGAATTCGGAAAGTTTGCCGAAGCTCTTGAAAAGACAAAAAAACATCTGGAAATGGCAAGTGATGACCTTGAAAAGCTTGTAACTACAAGAACAAGGGCTATGAAGAGAAAGCTTAGCAGTGTGGAGGCACTTACAGACAGCAGTGAGGCAGAAAAAATACTTGCTGTGAATGAAGAGGATTGAGTTTGTGATATTGTGAAGTTAAAAGTTTAATTGAAATTATGCAGGTGAAAATGACGGCATATAATTGATTTACTGCAGAGAGGAGAATACAATGAAAAACAGGCTTGTGTGTGACTGCTACAATATATGGGTGGAAGATATTAAAAAGGCTCTTGAGGAGGGTGCAGATACCTTTGAGGACCTTGAAAGGAGTATGAAGCTGGGGGTACTTTGCAGTGCCTGTGTAGGTGACAGTAAAAAGGTGATTGAAGAGCTGAGGAAAGAGCTTGGAAGAGAATAGCACATTAAATAATAAACGGCTCTTTAAGCACAATAAGTTTTAAGGAACCGTTTTATTATATAATATTAAGTGTTAAAATAGTTATCAAGTCCGTCTGCAATGCCTTCTGAAATTTTATTTTGATAAGCAGGATCGTTTAAAAGTATATCTTCATCCGGGTTTGTTAAAAAACCAGTTTCAACAATTGTGACAGGGACACGACACCAATTAATACCGCTCATTGTGTCTGTTTCTGTAACACCCCTGTTTCGGGATTTGGTTTTGGAACAGATAGCTGAAAGTATATTTTCGGATAAACTGTGGCTTTGTTCGTATAAGTCTCCACAATATGGATTATTTGATGTCTGGCACATTGTAAGTGTTCCGCTTACGTTTTTATCAGT
The DNA here is from genome assembly GCA_964526435.1 of uncultured Lachnospiraceae bacterium. Lineage (GTDB taxonomy): Bacteria > Bacillota > Clostridia > Lachnospirales > CAG-274 > Gallispira. The sequence continues at coordinate 12,829 of CAZGIC010000055.1, forward strand.
ACTTCCATTGCAATGTATCCTTATAAAAGCATCTGCATTGGAATTGTTAGCGATATTGGCTCTTTCAGCATTACTTATATCTACATTATTTGTTTTGCGTGTCATAATGACATTATATCCTCTTTTGATAAGTTCATCTTTTAATTTAAGCGAAATTTGTAAATTGATTTCATACTCGGGAGAACCTGTTGTAATTCCGACAGTACCTGAAGATACTTTTGCTTTTGTTTCTGAGGCTCCGGGAGCAATCGGTTCTAATTCAGTGTTTCCTTTTTCCTGGTGCCCGGGGTCAATAACAATTGTTTGAAGCAAAGTCGTTGTTTCAGTTGAAGTTTCAACTGCTGAAAATGTTGTAGCATATGAAGTTGTTGGAAATGATGTAGTGTATTCTGTTTCTGAATTATACTCGTCATTGTATATTACAATTCTCTTGTTTAAAATAATGAATAGAATTAACAAGAAAATTATAATTAATAAAATTGTTGTAAATATATTTTTTCTCATATTGCATTATTCCATACTTTTAATTAATTGTATATTATACTTTTCTGTTTCATTAAGCCAAGATTCATCAAAATCAGGATTTGGTGTATACCAAAGTTTTGATTCAAAATAATTTTTGTACTTTTCTTTCTGAAATATATAGCCATTTCTTGCATATATTTCATTTCTTATGAGTGCAAGTGTGTCTGATGAATAAGATGATAATTCACTTTTTGTAAGTTTTCGTATACTGCTGTCAGGAATTATAAAAGTGTTATTATACCAGTAATTGTCATAATAATTGGGTGTGTTGTTTTCGGTTGTGATTGTACTAGTACCTTCATTTGAGGAAGTTTTATTTTTTTCTGAAATCGTAGTTGATTCCGTAGTTTCAGTATAATGTTTAGAAATATAATCAGCTATGTATTTGCTGTTTTCTGTTTCTATATCTGACAGAGAATTTTCATTATATGAAGGGTTGGGGGTATACCAATCCTTAGAATTGAAATATCTTGAAAAATTTATGTCATTATATATCTTACCATGTCTTGCAAATATTTCTTCATAGGCATATTTGAGTTCTGTTTCATTTAATTTAGATAAATCAAGCTCTGTTATTATTTTTGTATCCGAAGGAAGTATATAGGAAGTGTCATCAGCAGTCTCCTGTTGCTCTTCGGTATCGGATATGTTTTCTAAACGTATTTTAGCACAACCGGAAATTGATATAATGGAAATCAGAATTAAGGGGATTAAAACTTTCTTTTTCAAAATGAACACCTCCATATGTTTTATTATATATAGTATAATACAAAGAAATCAAATTGTAAATGATTTTTTTATAAATGATTACTTTATATGTTATTATAATAAACACTTGTAAAAATAGCTGAAATGCTATAAAATGTATATATAGAATACGA
>CAZGIC010000056.1:0-14118 GCA_964526435.1 uncultured Lachnospiraceae bacterium
GTTTAGAGGGGTTGATTGTTCAATGGTTAATGAGAATACATCTGTATGCAAAAGTAAAAGATTTGCTATAAGGATTGTAAATTTATATAAATATTTATGTGATGTGAAGAAAGAATTTGTTTTATCAAAACAGTTATTAAGAAGCGGAACAAGCATAGGTGCAAATTTAGCTGAAGCAGAGTATGCTGTCAGTAAAAAAGATTTTATGGCTAAATTATATATTGCACTGAAAGAATGTTCTGAAACAAAATATTGGCTTGAGTTATTGTATGAAACTGAGTATTTGAATAAAGAACAATTTGACAGTATATATAATGATTGTGAAGAAATAAGGAAAATGCTGTCTTCTTCTACAAAGACAATTAAAGAAGAATATCAGTGAATATACATGTATATTTTATAATAATAAAAAAAATTGGATATTTTGGTTTTTACAAAAAAGATGATAAAATAGGAATTGATGATTTATATATTTTTCCGCAATTTCAGAATATGGGTAATAGGTAATTATGTGATTGAGAAATGCTGTAAGGAAACAGATTTGAAAGTATTTTTGTATGTTTTATTAAAAATTTCAGAGCAGTTTCTCTGTATGAAAAATGTGGATTTAATGTAATTGAAAAAATACAGGACAGCAGATATATTATGGAAAGAGATTAGTGTTTAAAGGAGGATATATATGTCCGCTATAGTAATATTTGGCGGTACTTCCGAGGGAAGGCTTCTGGGAAGTGCCTTTAAGAATACAGATATTGAATTATATATTTCCACTGTTACGGAATACGGCAGTTCTCTTATTGAAGAGGGGCAAAATATACATATTCACAATGGTGCCATGGACAGGGAGGAAATGAAAGATTTTATAAGGCAAATTGATCCTCTTTTGTGTATTGATGCAACTCACCCCTATGCGGAGGAGGCTACAAAAAATATATACGGTGTATGCAGTGAGCTTGATGTAAACTATATCAGAACATTGAGAGATGAAGGAAGTTACGGCAGTGAAGTAATTTATGCTGAAAGTGTGGAAAAGGCTGTTGAATTTTTGAACAGTACAAAAGGAAATATATTTATTACAACAGGAAGCAAGGAACTTGAAAAATATATAAAAATAGAAAATTACAGTGACAGATGTATTGCAAGAGTACTTCCCACTGTGGGAGTAATGGAAAAATGCAGTGAACTTGGATTTGAGGGCAAAAATATAATATGTATGCAGGGTCCTTTCAGTGAGGAAATGAACTTCTGTATGCTGAGACAGTCAAAGGCTGTGTGGCTTGTGACAAAAAATTCAGGAAGTGCAGGAGGCTTTGAGGAAAAGTGCAGGGCTGCAAAAAGAGCAGGTGCAGGTATAATTGTAATAGGCAGAAAAGAAGAAAATAACAGCAATGTTATGAGCCTTTCACAGACTATAGAGTATGTTGAAAGTAAATACAATATAGAGAGAAACAGACTGGTTTATTTAATTGGTACAGGAACGGGAAACAGCAGACTTATGACAAGGGAAGCCTGTGAAGCTCTTGAAAAAGCTGATGTTATTATAGGTGCAAAAAGAATGCTTGAGGCTTGCAGGGAATATGGAAATAAACCTTTTTATAAAAGTTATGATAAAAAAGAGATTGCAGAATTTTTAAATAAACATAAGGAATATAAAAGAGCTGCAATAGTTTATTCGGGAGATATTGGATTTTATTCCGGGGCTAAGGGAATGAAGGATATTCTCAGTGAATATGAAGTGCATTATATTTCGGGAATATCATCACCACAGTATTTTTTGAATAATATTGGTATACCGTGGGAAGACGTAAGGCTTGTAAGCTGTCATGGTCAGGAAATAAATATAGTATCTGAAATCAAATACAACAGGAGAGTTTGTGCTCTTACAGGGGGTAAAAAGGATATTGGTGAGATATGCAAAAAGCTTGTTTCATTCGGTATGAATGTTAAAATCACTGTGGGAGAAAGACTTTCATACAGTGATGAAAAAATAACAAGAGGTACCGCTCCTGAACTTGCGGGAAAGGAATTTGATCCTCTTTCTGTTGTGCTTTTTGAAAACGATGATTTTGAAAGATGTAAAACAGGCAGTATCAGCGATGAATGTTTTATAAGAGGCAATGTGCCTATGACAAAGGAGGAAATAAGAACTGTTGTTATAGGTAAACTTCATATGGATAAAAATTCGGTTTTATACGACATTGGGTCGGGGACAGGCTCTGTAAGTATTGAGGCTTCAAGGATATGCAGAAAGGTATATGCTGTGGAAAGAAAGGAAGAGGCTGTGGAGCTTACAGAAAAAAATGTGTTGAAATTTAAGGCTGACAATATAGAAATAATAAGGGGAACAGCTCCAAATTGTATTGAAAATCTGCCTGCACCAACTCATGTTTTTATAGGGGGCAGCGGCGGAAAGTTAAAAGAAATTGTAAATGCGGTAAAGTGTAAAAACGAAAATACAAGGTTTGTTGTGACGGCTGTTTCTTTTGAAACAATAGCAGAAATGGAAAAATTAAAGGCTGAATACGGGGATATGGAAATAGTACAGTTAAATGTGTCAAGGGCACGAAAGACAGGAGAGTATAATCTGATGAGAGCTGAAAATCCCGTGTTTATATTTGCTTTTCAGGGGAGAGTGGCTGAACATTAAATTGCGGGCGAGCAATGATCGCCCCTGCAGATATCTTTTACTTTCAGCAGTCATCAGATTTAAGCAGATAGAATCCCTTTACAAGGGAGATTTACAGGTACTTTGCCAAAAGAAAATATAAAGCAGAATATTTCGGAGGGAAATAAAATGAGTAACAATGCACCAAGACTGGTCTTTGCGGCACCTAAAAGCGGCAGCGGAAAGACAATGACAGTCTGCGGAATAATAGAGGCTTTGAAAAAAAGAAAACTGAATACAGCTGTTTTTAAGTGCGGTCCCGATTACATTGACCCTATGTTTCACAGGAAGGCTCTGGGAGTTGAAACGGGAAATCTGGATACATTTTTTACTGATGAGGACATTACAAGGTATCTTCTTGCTGACAGAGCTGAAAAGGCTGATATTACGCTTATTGAGGGTGTAATGGGATTTTATGACGGTCTGGCAGGAAAATCCGAAAAGGGCAGTACTTATGAAATAAGCAGGGTGACAAAATCTCCTGTAATTCTTATTGCAGACTGCAAGGGGGCAAGCGTATCTGTTGCAGCAATGATAAAGGGAATAATTGAATACAGAAGTGACAGTAATATAAAAGGAATTATATTAAACAGAGTATCGGAAAGTTATTATGAAAGAATAAAAGAGCTTATAGAAAAGGAATGTAATACAGAGGTTATCGGCTATATTCCTGAGCTTAAAAATATGGAAGTGCCTTCAAGACATCTGGGACTTGTTTCTCCCGATGAAATTTCTGCTTTCAGCAAATGGGCTGAAAGTCTTGCCTGTGAAATAGAAAAAAGCATAAACATTGACAGACTTGTTGAAATTGCAGGGGAAGCAGAGAATATAAAGGGGAGAAAACCATATATACCACAGCTTAAAGAAAAAGTATGTATAGCTGTGGCAAGAGATGAGGCTTTTTCTTTTTATTACAGGGAAAATATTGATGTTCTTGAAAAAATGGGGGCGGAAATAGTTTATTTTTCACCTCTTAAAGATGAAAAGATACCTGAAAATTGTGACGGACTTATTCTGTGGGGAGGTTATCCCGAAAACTTTGCCTCTGAGCTTGAAAGTTCGGTCAATACAAGAAAATCAATATACAATGAATGTAAAAAGGGTATGCCCTGTGCAGCCGAGTGCGGAGGCTTTATGTACCTTATGGAGGAAATGGAAGGCAGTGACGGCAGTACATATAAAATGTGCGGTGTCATAAAGGGAAAGGCTTTTAAAACAGAAAGGCTATGCCGTTTCGGGTACATAGAGGTATGTTGTAAAAAGAGCGGATTATGGGGCAATTTCGGGGAAAGGATAAGAGGACACGAATTCCATTACTGGGATACAGATAATAACGGAAGTGATTTTACTGCATTAAAGCCTCTTACAGACAGAAAGTATGACTGTATTCATCATGGTGACAGAATAATTGCAGGGTATCCTCATTTATATTATTACAGCAATGTAAATATGGTTTACAGCTTTTTAAATGAATGTCTGAGCTTTAAAAATGCAAGGCTTTCAAAAAAACACTGGGACTTGATTGCTAAGCCTATAGACAGCCTTGGACTTCTTGAAGAAAATGTTGTAAAGCTGTGCAGTATATACAAAAGTCCACAGCCTCCTGACATAAAAAAGAGAGCCCTTGTAATAATGTGCGGTGATCACGGAGTTGTAAGGGAAGGCGTGACACAGACGGGAAAAGATGTAACAAGAATAGTAAGTGAAAACTTTGCAAAAGGTGAATCAACTGTAAACTATATGGCAGGTTTTTCGGGAACAGATGTGTATACATTTGATATTGGTATGGATACATTAAATTATCCTCAGAAAGATATAGTAACAGGATTTGTTATTGACAGAAAAATTGAAAGAGGAACAGGGAATTTATGCTGTGAGGCGGCTATGTCTCAGGAAAACTGCCGTAAAGCAATTGAAACGGGAATTGATATAGTAAGAGAACTTAGTGAAAAGGGATACAGAATAATTGCAACAGGTGAAATGGGTATAGGGAATACTACGCCTACAAGTGCTCTTGCTGCTGTATTTTTAAATGCCGATGCTAAAGAAGTTACAGGAAAGGGAGCAGGACTTTCCAGAGAGGGCATAAATAAAAAATGTGTTGTAGTAGAATCAGCTGTGGCAAGAGTAAGAAGAAAGAAACTGACTGATGCTGTGGAAATTATGGCTGAAATCGGGGGTTATGAAATTGCGGGACTTGCAGGAGTGTTTTTAGGGGGAGCAAAGTATGGCATACCTGTTGTTATAGACGGGGCAATATCTGCTGCTGCCGCTGTTTGTGCAGTGAATATTGACCAGAGAGTTAAAAATTATATGCTTGCTTCTCATAAATCAAAGGAAGCTGTGTGTTCTCTTCTACTGGAAAAACTGGGACTTAAGGCTGTTATTGACGGTGAAATGTGCCTTGGTGAGGGTACGGGGGCTGTTGCTATTTTTCCTCTCCTTGATATGGCGATTGATGTGTATAGTAAAATGGGAAGCTTTGAGGATTTTAATATAGAGGCGTATAAAAGACTTTAGAAAGAGGGAGGAGCTATGTAAGTTAGGAGTTAGGAGCGAGGAGCTATGTAAGTTAGGAGTGAGGAGTGAGGAGGGAGGAGTGAAGAGCTATGTAAGTGAGGAGTTAGGAGCTATGTAAGTTAGGAGTGAGGAGTTAGGAGTGAGGAGTGAAGAGTGTTGTTAAATTCAGAAATTAATTTATTTGTCAGCATATTAAATATAGTTGTAAATATTGTATGATTATGTTATATTATAGATGGAAGTCAGTTAAATGGGTGGTTTTCACTTCCTTATTTTAAATAAGGAGGTGGTGGCTATGAGTACATATGAAGTTTTATCTTTGATGATAGGTTTCGGAATGCTTATAATCGCAATTTTAGGTACAAAAAAATAACCACTCGTCGGCTAAACATAGTGGTTATTTTAAAATGATAACATTAGTGGAAACCGCTCTGACTGGCTTCCTTTGTACCATCATAATAACATAAACAAAGGTAAAAGTCAAGCACTTGCAGGGATACAGGTGCTTTTTTAGTGCAGAAAATGAATGATAAAATATATTTAAAAAAGTCAGATATTTATTTGTCAGTATGTTAAATATAGTTGTAAATATTGTATGATTATGTTATATTATAGATGGAAGTCAGTTAAATGGGTGGTTTTCACTTCCTTATTTTAAATAAGGAGGTGGTGGCTATGAGTACATATGAAGTTTTATCTTTGATGATAGGTTTCGGAATGCTTATAATCGCAATTTTAGGTACAAAAAAATAACCACTCGTCGGCTAAACATAGTGGTTATTTTAAAATGATAACATTAGTGGAAACCGCTCTGACTGGCTTCCTTTGTACTCTCATAATAACATAAATTAAGGTAAAAGTCAAGCACTTGCAAGGATATAGGTGCTTTTTTAGTGCAGAAAATGAATGATAAAATAAAAAGTGAGGAGGTGGAATATGCTTTATGTAATAACAGGAGGAAGCGGCAGCGGTAAGTCGGAGTTTGCTGAGGGTACAGCTGTGGATATATATATAAATAAATTTCAAAAAGGAAAGCTTTACTACATTGCTACCATGATTCCCTATGATGACGAATGCATTAAAAGAATAGAAAGACACAGAATTATGAGAAGTGAAAAGGGATTTTGCACAATTGAATGTTTTTGGGGAATTGAAGAGCTTCAGTTCAGTGAAAATGATGTTGTGCTTATTGAGTGTATGTCTAATTTAACTGCAAATGAAATGTATTCCGATAAGGGAAGAATTAAGGACAGAGGGGATATATGCAGTATGGCTGAAAGTGCAATAGTAAAAGGTATACTTAAGGCTGAAAAAGAGGCAGGAGCAGTTGTTGTTGTGACAAATGAAGTTTTTTCAGATATATGCTGTGACGATGAAAGCAGGAAATATTTAAAGGCTTTAGGTTATGTGAACAGAAGGCTGTGTGAAAAGGCTGACGGGGCTGTGGAGGTTGTCTGCGGTATACCTGTGTGGCTGAAAGGTAATTAAAGGTGATTGGAATGTTTAAGTCAATAATTATAGCTTTTTCTACATATTCAAAAATTCCTATGCCGGGGGTGGAATGGAATGAAAAAAGTATGAAATACAGCCTTTGTTTCTTTCCTCTTGTGGGAGCAGTTACGGGCATTATAGGATATTTGCTTTTATATGCAATGGAATTTCTGGAATTTGGAAATATACTTAAGGCTGTTGTGCTTGCTGTGCTTCCTGTTATTATTAACGGGGGAATACATATGGACGGTTTTCTGGATACTGTTGATGCAAAAAGCTCCTATAAGCCAATGGAGGAAAAGCTTAAAATATTAAAAGATCCCAATACGGGAGCCTTTGCCGTTATTTATGGCATAGTGTATATGCTTGCAGTATTCGGCTTTTTAAGTGAAGTTGAAAAGAGTGAATATATATTTATTGCTGTTTCTTACGTTTATTCCAGAATATTAAGCGGTATTTCAGTTGTTACATTCAGAAAGGCAAGAAAAGACGGAATGGCTGTATCTTCCGCAAAGGGAGCAGACAAGAATGTAAAGTGGATAATGATTGCTGAACTTTTATTGTGTATATTTGGATTTATATATCTGAATTTTATTATAGGCTGTGTATGTGTATTAATTGGTTTGCTGTGTTTTTTATATTACAGAAATATGGCATACAGGCTTTTTGGAGGAATTACTGGAGATCTGGCAGGATATTTTTTGCAGGTTTGTGAGATTTGTATTCTTATTGCTGTTGTTGTATTGAAAGGATTGATATTATGATACTTGTTGCAGGGGGAGCTTACCAGGGGAAAAAGGAATATGCCTTGAAAGAGTTTGGTAATGAATATAAAATAGTTGCAGATTATCATTTAAGGGTGAGAGAGCAGTTAAAAGAGGGCAGGGATATTTTTAAAGAGGCTGAAAGGCTTTTAAGTGAAAATGATAAGATCGTCATTACAAGTGATGAGCTTGGGTGCGGAATTGTGCCTATGGACGCTTTTGAAAGAGAATACAGAGAAAAAAACGGCAGGCTTAACTGTTTTCTGGCTGAAAGGGCGGAAAGTGTAATAAGAGTTATATGCGGAATAGGAGTGAAGATAAAATGAAGGTTTATTTAATAAGACATGGAGAAACACAGGGAAACAGAGAAAAAAGATATGCAGGCGTGACAGATGAAAGTCTCACAAGAGAGGGGGCTGAAATGCTTAAAACCATTGAGGCTCCTTTTGCTGAAAAATTGTATGTAAGTCCTTTAAAAAGAACAAGAGAAACGGCTGAAATACTTTATCCAGGCAGGGAATATGAAATATGTGATGATTTAAGAGAATGTAATTTCGGTGAATTTGAAAACCTTAATCATGAGGAGCTAAAGGACAGACCTGAATATAAGAAATTTATTGAAACAGGAGGAAGAAGTCCTTTTCCCGGAGGAGAGGATTTATTTACATTTCAGAAAAGATGCTGTGACGCCTTTGAAAAAATAGTGAGAAGTGAAGAAATGGATACTGCCTTTGTTATTCATGGGGGTACTATTATGGCTATACTTGACAAATATGCTGTGCCCCACAGAGATTATTACAACTGGATGGCGAAAAATGGAAAAGGCTTTGAAGGGGAAATTGAAATAAATGAAAATATAATAATTAAAAATGTAAGGGAAATTTAAAAGTATGACTGAAAGAATTGCTGTTGTAATGGCAGGTTTTATACTGGATATGATATTTGGGGATCCTTACTGGCTTTATCATCCTGTAAGAGCTATAGGAAAGTGTATTGAAGTATGTGAAGGGGTGTTTGTAAAGCTTTTAAGTATAAGTGAAGAAAGGGAAAGGGATATATTGAAAAAAAGGATAGAGGGAATTTTAATAGTTATTGTGGTTCTGGTGTTTTCTGTGGGAGTTCCTTTTCTGATATTATATGCTGCGGGAAGAATAAATTTTTATTTAAAGACAGTCATTGAGTGTATTATGTGCTATCAGCTCCTTGCGGCAAAGTCCCTTAAAAATGAAAGTATGAAGGTGTATTATGCCCTTAAAAAGGGAGATGTTGAGGGGGCAAGGCAGGCTGTGTCTATGATAGTGGGCAGAGATACAAAAAGCCTTGATGAAGAGGGAATTACAAAGGCGGCAGTTGAAACTGTTGCGGAAAATACTTCTGACGGTGTTATTGCCCCTCTTTTGTTTATAATGTGTTTTGGTGTTTTGGGAGGATTTTTTTATAAGGCTGTAAATACAATGGATTCAATGATAGGTTACAGAAATGACAGGTACTGTTATTCAGGTACGGCGGCGGCAAGACTTGACGATATTGTGAATTTTATACCGTCAAGAATTTCTGCTGTGTTTATGATAGTATCAGCCTTTATTTTAGGTCTTGATTATAAAAATGCCGTTGGTATTTTTAAAAGGGACAGATTTAAACACAAAAGTCCCAATTCCGCACAGACAGAGGCAGTATGTGCAGGTGCTCTGAATGTGGAGCTTGCAGGAAATGCTTATTATTTTGGAAAGCTTTATGTTAAGCCTGTAATAGGGGATAGGGGAAGAGATATAGAAGCTTTTGATATTGTAAGGGCAAACAGGCTTATGTATTGTACCGCATTTGTGACACTGGCTGTATGGCTGGCTGTTATTGCTGTATGGGTTTATTTGTGAAAATAAAAGGTTTATAGTATTTATTGCGGAAACAAAATGTGCGTACCCGATAAAATCGGGTGCGCACATTTTGTTTTGTATAAAAATATTGTTTTTTACGGAAATAATTCATTATTTTCTAAAGCCAATTTTCTCATTGATGGGGAAAAGCACGACCTGATATCCAGTATGTCATGATACAGAAAATATAAAACATACGGATTTACTACAAATTTACTTATATTTTTCCAAAACGTGATAGTATAAAAAAATTATTATGCTTATAATATAATCGTTCGAGCGAAAAATGAGGGTAGAAATTTGTAAGAAAGAAGGAAAAATGTTGTGTCAGAGATTACATTAAGAAATATATGTAAAGAGTATGACAAAGGGCATTTTGCTGTGAAGAACTTTAACATGGATATCCATGACAAGGAATTCATTATATTTGTAGGTCCATCCGGCTGCGGAAAGTCTACTACACTGCGTATGATTGCAGGACTGGAGGATATTAGCAGCGGAGAACTCTGGATCGATGGAGAACTGTGCAATTATTATGAGCCCAGGGACAGAGGACTGTCTATGGTATTTCAGAATTATGCCCTGTATCCCCATATGACAGTATATGGAAATCTGGCGTATGCCCTGAAGATCAGAAAGGTTCCGAAAAAAGAAATAGATGAGAGGGTGCATAAAGTAGCAAGGACCATGGAGATTGAAAATCTACTGGATAGAAAACCATCAGCCCTTTCCGGAGGGCAAAAACAGAGGGTAGCTATCGGAAGTGCTATTATCCGTAAGCCCAAGGCTTTTCTAATGGATGAACCTCTGTCAAATCTGGACGCTAAGCTGAGAGCTCAGATGCGTGTGGAACTGGCAAAGCTCCACAAGGAACTGGAAACTACAATTATATATGTAACCCATGACCAAACAGAGGCAATGACTCTGGGAACACGAATCGTGGTTATGAAAGACGGCGTAGTGCAGCAGGTGGAAACTCCTATTCAGCTTTACAACAATCCGGCAAACCTTTTCGTGGCAGGTTTTATTGGCTCTCCTTCTATGAATTTTTTTGATGCTTATGTTGGCGAGGAAGATGGAAGAGTTGTAGTCTATTTTGACGACAATAAAATTGGAAAGAAAGTCTGCTTAAGAGGCGAAAAAGCGGAAGTTGCAAGACAGAGAGAAATGAACAAAAGGGTAGTCTTGGGGATTCGTCCGGAAGATATATATGATTACGGAGAGGCACAAAAAAGAGGTATCCATATGGACACAAATGGCTTTGAGGAAACTGTTTCCGCCAGAGAAATGCTGGGAGCTGAGGTGATCCTATATTTTGATGCCCAGGGTAAAACCAATGCGGTAAGGTTAAGTCCTGAAAACCAGACTCAGATCGGAGAGAAGGTTGATTTTTATTTTGATACAGACAGGATACATATTTTTGATAAAGAAACAGAAGAAAACATATATTACAGGGAGGTGATTCAGTAATGGACACATTGAAAAAGAAAAAATTAAACTGGACACCATACTGCTATCTGATTCCATGTATGCTGGTGTTCGCTGTATTCCTTTTCTATCCTTTTTTCAAGACGATTTTTCTCAGTCTGTTTCTGACAGACAAAATGGGACAGGCCAAGATTTTTGTATGGCTGCAAAATTACACAGATCTTCTTACTTCAGAATCATTTAGAAACAGTTTGAAAGTAACCTTGATCTTTGTTGTGATCGTTGTTCTTGCAGGTATGCTTCTGGGCTTTATTGCAGCAGTGCTGTGTAACAAAGCGTTTCCGGGAATTCGTTTTTTCAGTACTGCATATGCTCTGCCCATGGCCATCGCTTCTAGTTCAGCAGCAATGATTTTCAATATTATGCTTCACCCTACTGTTGGTATCGTGAACAAGCTTACAGGGCTTGATATCAATTGGCTCAATAATCCCAATACAGCGTTGATATGTGTGGCAGTTATTACAGCATGGATGAACAGCGGCATTAACTTTCTGTATTTCTCAGCAGGTCTGGGAAATATTGACGAGACAATCTATGAAAGAGCTTCTGTGGACGGAGCCAGCAGTGTGCAGCAGTTCTTCAGTCTGACATTGCCGGGACTTTTACCTATTATGTTCTATACACTGGTTGTAAATATTATCCAGGCGTTCCAGTCTTTTGGTCAGATCAATATTCTGACACAGGGAGGGCCATCCGAGGCTACAAATGTTATCGTGTATTCCATTTACCGTGATGCCTTCTTTAATTATCGTTTCGGAAGTGCTGCAGCACAGTCAGTGATTCTGTTTATCATCATTATGCTGATTACACTGGTAATGTTCCGTTTTGAAAAGAAAGGAGTAAATTACAAATGAGTTTGTCAAGTAGTATGGCTTTGAGGGGACAGAAAACTATTAGTAGTGAAGAGCTCCTTGCACTGAATCAAAAAATGAATGCCAAAGCCCTGAAAAAAAGAAGAATCCGTACAGGAGGTCGTCTGGCAGTAAATATTGTATTTGCCATTATTATTATGTTTCCGCTGATTTATGCTGTCAGCATTGCATTTATGCCTTCAGGGGAATTGTTTACAACAGAATTGAATCTGTTTCCTAAAAATCCCACGGTGAAGAATTTTACTGATGCGTTTACTACTATTCCGCTGCTTCGCTTTATACTGAACTCTTTCATTATGGCAGGCAGTATTACCATAGCTCAGATCATTACCTGTTCTCTGGCAGCATTTGCATTTTCATTCCTTAAGTTTAAAGGGAGAAATGTACTGTTTATGATTGTTCTGGCAACTATGATGGTTCCCGGTGAAGCTACTATTGTTTCTAATTATTTAACAGTATGTAATCTTGGGTTGCTGGATACTTATCCGGTATTGATTTTACCTTACATGACATCTGCAATGGGAATTTTCTTGTTTCGTCAGTTTTATATGTCCTTCCCAATCTCTTTGTATGAATCAGCAAAGCTTGATGGGTGCAGCAATATTGGATTTATTGTGAGGATACTGATTCCTCTGACAAAACCTGCTATTGGAACAATGGCTGTATATACTTTCATAAATGCATGGAACATGTATATGTGGCCATTGCTGGTTACAGGGTCTAACAACAAGAGAACTGTGCAGATAGGTATCAGTATGCTGAACAGCGTGGATTCCCAGTCTATTACTATGATGATGGCAGGCGTGGTAATGGTTATTATCCCTTCAATAGTAATCTTTATTGTGGGACAGAAACAGTTGATCCGGGGTATGTTTTCCGGAGCAGTAAAAGGTTAAATTACAGAAAAAAGGAGAATAAGTATGAAGAAAAAAATTATTTCATTGTTACTAACAGGTATTATGGCAACAGGTATGCTGGCAGGATGCAGCAGTGGACAGAGCATTTCCTCAGATTCCGCAGAAAGCGAAGAAACCGCAGAAAGTACAGTAACTATGGCAGCTGCTGATGAAGTGGAAGGTACAGAGATCACCTTCTGGCATTCAATGGGCGGTGTAAATGGACAGGCTATCGACGAGCTGGTAAAACGATTTAACGAAGAAAATGATATGGGGATTACAGTTGTATCTGAGTATCAGGGAGAATATGACGATGCTCTGAACAAACTGAGAAGTGCTCAGATGGGAAATATGGGAGCAGACCTGGTACAGGTATATGAGATTGGTACAAGATTTATGATCGATTCCGGATGGATTGTACCTATGCAGGAGCTGATCGACCAGGACAACTATGATATTTCTCAGATAGAGCCAAATCTGGCAGCATATTACACAATTGATGATCAGCTGTATTCTATGCCTTTCAACGCTTCAACACCTATAATGTATTATAATAAGGATATATTTGATAAGGCTGGTATTACAGAGATTCCCACCAGTCTGGAAGGTATTGAGGCAATTGGGGATCAGCTGTTAAATGAAGGGGGTGCAGGAGAGGTTATGTCCCTGTCTATTTACGGATGGTTTTTTGAGGAGTTTCTTGGTAAACAGGGACTTGACTATGCAAATAACGGAAACGGAAGAGAAGAAGCTGCTACAGCTGTTGCGTTTGATGAAAACGGTGGTGCTGTAAATATACTGAATGCATGGAAATCCCTTAATGATAAAGGTTACGCTCCTATTGTAGGAAGGGGCGGAGATGCAGGGCTTGCAGATTTCTCATCAGGACAGGCAGCTATCACTCTGGCTTCTACAGCTTCCCTGAAACAGATCCTTCAGGATGTAAACGGAAAATTTGAAGTAGGTACTGCTTATTTCCCTTCTATTACTGATAGTGATGAGGGCGGAGTATCCATAGGCGGTGCGTCTTTGTGGGCTTTGAATAATAATGATCCTAAGAAATTAAGAGCTACATGGGAGTTTGTAAAATTCATGATTTCTCCGGAATCTCAGTCCTACTGGAACGCACAAACAGGGTATTTTCCTGTAACAGTTGCAGCTCAGGAGCAACAAGTATTTAAAGATAATATTGCTCAGTATCCTCAGTTCCAGACAGCAATTGACCAGCTCCATGATTCTTCAACAGAATATGTGGGTGCACTGTTAAGTGTATTCTCAGAGGCTAGAGATACAGTAGAATCCGAAATAGAAAGTATGTTAAACGGTGAGATAGACGTAGATGAAGCCGTATCCAATATGGCTGATGCTATTAATAAATCCATTGAAGAATACAATCTGGTAAATAATTGATTATAATATGACTTATCTGAAGAAAATGAAAGCTTGCTTTCGATTTTCGAGGATAAGTCATCGAGGCGTCAGCCGAGACTGTCATATTCTTTGCGTCAGCAAAGTGCTATGGAAACGAAGTGACATAGCAACAGGAAG
>CAZGIC010000057.1:0-11482 GCA_964526435.1 uncultured Lachnospiraceae bacterium
GATTGAAATAAATTGCTTAATATGGTATAATTTTAACAAAGTGTAAATTGTAATTTTATATGGAGGTTTAATATAAAGTCACGATTTTATGAAACCATTTCTGATATTGTCAGAATAGATAATTTGCAATAATAAAAATTTAAATATCAGACACAAAAAATAGTGCAAAATCAGGAGGTAGAGAAAATGGATACAGGAATAAGAGGAGAGGCAAGAGAAACAGTAAATGAGAATAATACAGCTTTAAAAATGAAGAGCGGAGGACTTCTCGTATATGCAACACCTGCTATGGTTGCCCTTGCGGAACAGGCAGCTTACAAAAGTGTTGAATCCTGCCTTGAAGAAGGGCAGGGTACTGTGGGAACTCTTATGAATTTAAAACACATGGCTGCGACACCTGTTGGAATGGAGGTAACTGCTAAAAGCGAGCTGATTTCAGTTGAAGGAAGAAAGCTGACTTTTAAAATTGATGTTTTTGACGAACGTGAAAAAATTGGTGAAGGTACTCATGAAAGATTTATTGTGAATAATGAAAAATTTCAGAATAAAGCAAATAGTAAGTGATTATTAATCAATATGTCGGTATAAAGGCAAAATGCAAAGAATTTTAAAGGGTTATGTAATCAGATGCTTTTGTCCGGCATATTGTTATTAATAAAATAATTTTAAACAACGGAGGTTATTAAATGAAGGTTTTATTATTTAACGGAAGTCCCAAAGTTAAAGGATGTACATATACTGTACTTAGTGAAATTGCAAAAACTTTGGAAGAAAATGGAGTTGAAGCTGAAATCATTCATATAGGCGGCCATATAACTGCAGGCTGTCTTGGATGCGGATATTGTGCAAAAAATGGTAAATGTATAAATGATAAGGATATAGTTAATTCTGTTGCTGATAAAGTTAAAGAAGCTGACGGATACGTATTTGGCTCTCCTGTTCATTATGCTGCTGCAAGCGGTGACATAACCGCTTTTCTTGACAGACTTTTTTATTCCCAGGGAGGATATATGGCATATAAGCCGGGCTGTGCTGTCTGTACATGCAGAAGAGGGGGAGCAACAGCAGCATTTGAACAGCTTAACAAATATTTTACTATTAATAATATGCCTATTGTATCTTCAAACTACTGGAATATGGCACATGGAAATACTCCGGAGGAAGTTATACAGGATAAAGAAGGCATGCAGATAATGAGAGGACTTGGCAGAAATATGGCATGGATTTTAAAATGTCTTGATGCAGGAAAGGCTGCAGGGATTTCTATGCCCGAAAAAGAAGAAAAAATAAAAACTAATTTTATCAGGTAAATGTAACAAAATCTCACTTTGATTTATATTATAAAATATAGAGCAGGGTGAGGTGTAATATATATAATGAGAGAAAATAGGCTGTTTAACATATGGCATATTTTTAATAAAAAACCGGGGGACGGTTCACATGGCAGTATAACCAGGGAACCGTCCCCGCTGTTTTTTGATGAAACAGATGAATACAAAAAAGCTGTACTGTCTGACTTGCCTGCAGGCAGTTACGGCAGAATTTTTAAAATAAAACCTTGTCCCCCGGAAGGCAGGCTTAGAGAACTGGGTTTTACTGAAGGAACAAAGGTTGCTGTTCTTCATGAAAATATCGGAAGAAGTGCTTGTGCTTATTACATTAAAGGTGCAGTAATAGCTCTCAGAAAGGAAGACAGCAGTAATATAGTTGTAAGGGAGGACTATTATGTATGACAAGGTTGTTGTACTTGTAGGAAATCCCAATACAGGAAAAAGCACTATATTTAACGCATTAACGGGCAGTCATCAGCATACGGGTAACTGGTCGGGGAAAACTGTGGGAAATGCGGCAGGGATTATGGAGTATAAAGGAACTGTATATGAAATTATTGACCTTCCCGGTATATATTCAACCAATCCTGTTTCTGCTGATGAAAAATGTGCTATGGATTGTATTAAATCAGGACTTGCTGATATAGTTGTAATAGTTCTTGATGCGACTTGTCTTGAAAGAAATCTTATTCTGGCTCTGGAACTTTCTCGTCTGTGCTGTAATGTAATTGTATGTGTAAATTTAATGGATGAAGCTAAGAAAAAGGGAATAAAAGTCGATATTAAAAAATTAAGTGAGCTTTTAAATCTGCCTGTTGTTGCAACTGCAGCAAGACAAGGTATTGGACTGGATAATTTAAGGGAAGAAATACATTTTCACGATAAAAGCAACAGTTGTTGTCAATGCAGTGTGGAATATATATATGAAAATTGTGTTGAAAACAATTGCAGTATTTTTAACAACAGGGACAGAAAAATTGACAGAATTGTTACAGGCAGAGTGTGGGGAATACCTGTTATGGTGATTCTGCTCTGTGCAATATTGTGGCTTACAATTGTGGGGACAAATTATCCGTCATCATTTTTGAGCTCTGTTTTCAGTAATATTGAAGTATATTTACTGGATGTGTTTGGTGACAGGGGCTGGTTTGTGAAAGGCGTTCTTATTGAAGGAGTTTTTAGAACTTTAAGCTGGGTAGTGGCTGTTATGCTTCCGCCTATGGCTATATTTTTTCCTCTGTTTACTGTTTTGGAGGATTTAGGTTATTTGCCAAGAATTGCATTTAATGCAGATAAGCTTTTTAAAAAGGTAAACGCTCACAGTAAAATGGTTCTCACTATGTGTATGGGGCTTGGCTGTAATGCTGTTGGTGTTGTTTCTACAAGAATAATTGAGTCCAGAAAGGAAAGACTTATAGCAATACTGACAAATAGTTTTATGCCATGTAACGGAAGATTTGCGGGACTTATAATGCTTGCATCTGTTTTTATTGCAGGGGGAGTTTTAGGCAGTGTAAAGATAACACTAACTGTTGCTGCTGCTATATTGAGCGGTGTTGCAGTAACATTAATTGTTTCCTTTATATTGAGTAAAACAATATTAAAGGGGGAGCAGTCTTCATTTATACTGGAGATGCCTCCATACAGACAACCACAGCTTAAAAGCATTATAGAAAGATCTGTAAGAGAGAGGATACTTTATGTTTTGGGAAGGGCTGTTGTCGTGGCTGCTCCGGCAGGGGCACTTATATGGCTTATGCAGAATATAATAATAGGCGATGCAAGTCTTATTGCTCATATTGCCGGTTTTCTGGATCCTTTTGCAAAACTTATGGGTCTTGATGGTTATATATTGACTGCTTTTATATTAGGTATGCCTGCAAATGAAATTGTGCTGCCTATTGTGATAATGTGTTATACAGGGAACAGCGGACTTGTTGAGTTTGAAAATTTATATGAGCTTGGTTTGCTTTTAAGGGAACATGGCTGGACACATATTACTGCTATATGTACAATGCTTTTTTCTCTTAATCATTTTCCTTGTACAACAACTTTACTTACAATTAAGAAAGAAACCAAAAGTATAAAATGGACAATAGCTGCTTTTGTTATACCTGTTATAACTGGAATACTGATATGTATGACAGTAAATTTTATAATGAGTTTGTTTGTAGTATGATAAAATTAAGAGTAGTAGTAAAAGAATAAGATTTTTTGGAATTGTGAAACAACTAAGAATACTTTAACTATACAACCAATAAGTATTAAGGATGAATTTCTATTCAAAATTGAATAAATCATATTTTTTTATGGTAAAAAATATGATTATCTAGCATAATATCGTGTTAAAATATCTATTCAAAAATGAATAGGTGCTTTGATTTGTGAAAAAAATAATGTTGACAAATGAAAAAACTATGATAAGATATACCTAAGCAATGAGGCGATGCGGATTTATTTCGTATCGCCTCTTCTATTATAATAAAATGAAGGTGATAAATTATGAAAACAAATACTCAGCCATTGAGTGCATCATCATTACCAAGATTTTGCAATATGGGAAATTTTATGAGACTTCCTCATGCTGAAAGTGCAGAAAATCTGGATTTTGCAATTATAGGAATCCCCTTTGATACGGCAGCATCATTTAGAGCAGGAGCAAGATTTGGTCCTAACGGAGTAAGGAACATATCAGCTATGATAAAGCCAAACAATGTTGCAATGGGAGTAAATATCATGGACTCGTTGAGAGGTGCAGATATTGGTGATGTTCCTGTAATCCCTGATTATATACATGAAACCTATGCAGCTATTGAGAATTCAATAAAAGCTGTTTTGGACTGTAATGCAGTTCCCATAGCTATAGGCGGAGATCATGCAGTAACCCTTGGTGAACTGAGAGCGATGGCAAAAAAACACGGCAAACTGTCATTAGTTCATTTTGACTCACATCTTGATCTTTGTGATACAGTGTTTGGACAAAAATATAATCATGGAACTCCGTTTCGCCGTGCACTGGAAGAAGGGCTTATAGATTCACAAAAATCTATACAAATTGGTATGAGAGGCTCTCTTTATGATCCTGATGATTTTAACATTGCAGCAGAACTTGGTTTTAAGGTTATTCCAGGTGATGAGCTGCATACAATGACTGCTGATGAATTTGGTAAGGCAGTAAAGGAAAGAGTAGGAGATAATAAAGTATTTCTTACATTTGATATAGACTTTGTAGATCCTGCATATGCACCGGGAACAGGAACTCCGGAGATAGGAGGCTTTACATCATTTGAAACACTATGTTACATACGTGCATTAAAGGATTTAAATTTTGTTGGATTTGATGTTGTTGAAGTTGCACCGCCTTATGATCATTCTGAAATCACATCTTATATGGCGGCAAATATAATATTTGAATTTATGTCAATACTGGCTTATCAGAAAAAGAGTGGAAAAAGATAATTATTTTATGTTAGGAGGAAAAAAGATGAAAAAGAAGTTTTTGCTTAAGATGATTTCACTGGTGACTGCAACAGTTATTGGATGTATGAGCCTGGCAGGATGTGGAAATACACAAACAGAATCAACAGCATCGACGGATGGAGAGCTTACACTTGAAGCAATAAAAGCAAAAGGTAAACTTACTGTCGCAACTGAAGCTGCATATGAACCCTTTGAATTTCTTGAAGGGGATACAATTGTAGGATATAATGCTGATCTGTTTGCAAAGATTTGTGAAGATTTGGGAGTTGAACTTGACTATGTAGACCTTCCCTTCCAGGGTATTCTTGCAGGACTGGAAGCAAAGAAGTATGATGTTGTTGGTGCAACATTAGGTGTTACGGCAGAGCGTGCAAGTAAGTATGCTATGACACTGCCTATACAAAATGGAACGACTGTATTTGTTAAGAGAAAGGGTGATGACTCAATTAATTCAATATATGATATAGGAGGCAAGGTTATCGGTACCCAAACTTCTTGCTATAATGAAACGGATACTAAAAATTTTAATGAACAGCTTATAGCAGAAGGTAAGGAAGGTTATGCAGAACTCTTGACTTACAGTTCTTTCCCTGAGGCATTTATGGAACTTAAGAATGGAAGAATTGATCTTGTGGCACAAAATTATGCCAGTTGTGCAGCTGTTATAAAAAGCAATCCTGATGATTATGAATTCGTTACAGGCGGCGGTGACGATGCACAGTTTGTAGGTACAGATACATGGGTATCATGGGCAGTAAGAAAAGAAGATACAGAGTTGTATGATTTCATAAACTCAGAGATAACCAAATTTAAGGAAGACGGAACACTTGATGAACTGCAGATTAAATGGTTTGGTGAAACCACTGAGTTGCCTGATTCAGATTATATACCTGCCGAGTAATTTCCTGTCCTTATATATTTAAAGGTAAAGACGCCTGACGGAAAATTCTCCGACGGCGTCTTTATCGGTTTTATGGAATAATAAACGCAATTAAGGAGGAATTTGTTGTATGGAAAATGTATATATAGTGTTCGAATATGCACCTGCAATATTCAGAGGACTTTTAAATACAATATTGGTATCTGTGTGTGCAATTATTGTGGCACTTGTGCTGGGTGTTATATTATCTGTACTGCGAATGGGGAAAAAATCGCCTATATCACGAATTGTATCTGCAGTGATAAATGTTTATATAAGTTTTGTAAGAGGAACACCTGTGCTTGTACAAATATATATAATATATCAGTCACTGGCAGTAATTGGACTTAATCTTTCATCCTTTGTGTCAGGAGTGATTGCATTAAGTCTTAACAGCGGCGGTTTTATAGCAGAGATATTTCGCGGGGCTTTTATGGCGATACCAACAGGACAGTATGAATCTGCAGCAGCACTGGGGATGTCAAAATATCAGACATTTACAAGGATAGTGTTTCCGCAGGTTTTTAAAACAGCTTTACCACAGCTTACCAGCGAATTTATAAATGTTATAAAAGTTTCCCCTATGCTTTCTGTTATAGCAATAGTAGAACTTACAAGAACGGCACAAAGGTTAAGTGCTCAGACATTTATAACTCTGCCATTTTATATTACGATAGCAGTTCTCTACTTTATTATATGTGCATTGCTTGAGGAAGTCGTAAAGCGTCAAAAGAAGATCCGTCAATCAGCAGGATAAATGGTGAGGTGTAAAAAATGAGTGGATTTAATGAATTTATGCACGTTGCAGAAATTACTGTTCCCATGCTTATGGAGGGTTTGGGAATAACAGCAACTGTTTCAGTTCTGGCGATTGTGATAGCTCTGATTATAGGTGTTGTGTTGTCTTATGTATGTTTTTTCAGAATAGGTATAGCACATAAAGTGGCAAGAGTATTTATAAAAATATTTCGCTGTACTCCGTTTATGGTACAAGTATATATTGCTTATTACGGACTTCCTGTCATAGGAATACATGTCAATGCTTTCTGGACAGGTGTTATTATACTGGGTTTGTATACATCTGCATATCTTTCTGTTATTCTTGAGAGCGGTTATGATGCTGTTCCAAAAGGACAATATGAATCAGCTTATGCATCAGGAATGAGCAAAATACAGACTATGAAGCGTATCGTTATGCCACAGGCTCTTAGAATAGTTATTCCGTCACTTACAGGTCAGCTTATACAGACAGTTAAAGATTCATCAGTGTTATCCATAATAACTGTGGCAGAAATGACTATGATGACAAATGAGGCTATAGGAATTACATTTAGTCCTCTGTTTGTTTATATGTGTGCTGCAATATTTTACTGGGCATTAAATCTTATTATAGAGTTTACGTCAAAGATATTGGAAAAACGCTGTAACAGGGCAGTTCTGTAGGTGATTGTGTAACAATTATGTAATAGTTGATCTATCAGGGAGGTTTAGTTATGACTGATAAGGAAAGGAAAACAGTTATCTCGGTTAGAAATATGTCAAAGAATTACGGTGAAACTGAGGTACTGAAAAAGATAGATGTTGATATATATGAGGGTCAGGTCGTAAGTATACTTGGTCCGAGCGGATCAGGGAAAAGTACTTTTCTGCGATGTCTTAACAATCTGGAGGAGATAACTTCAGGTGAGATTGTTATAGACGGAAAATCATTAAAGGGAATTGCAGATGATCCTAAAAACAGAAAAAATAACGAAAAGGCAGCAAGAGAAATCCGTCAAAATGTGGGTATGGTATTTCAGCAGTTTAACTTGTGGCCACATAAAACAGTACTTGAAAATGTAACAGAATGTCCTGTACATGTTAAAAAGACAGATAAAAAAAGTGCAGAAAAAACTGCTTTTGAACTTTTGGAGCGTGTGGGCATGGCGGAGAAGGCGAATGCCTATCCATCACAGCTTTCCGGCGGACAGCAACAGAGAGTTGCTATTGCACGGACACTTGCTATGGAGCCTGATATAGTGTTGTTTGACGAGCCAACGTCAGCACTGGATCCGGAATTTGTGGGAGAAGTTCTCAATGTTATGAAAAATCTTGCAGAAGCAGGTATGACTATGATAGTGGTAACACATGAAATGGGTTTTGCATCTGAGGTTTCTGATAGGGTTTGTTTTATGGATGGTGGATATATAATAGAAGATGGGACACCAAATGAAGTTTTTAATAATCCCAAAAGTGAACGAGCACGTTTATTTTTCTCTAAAATACTGAATGTCAGATAAATTACAGGAGGTGCCTTATGATAACAGACTATGAAACGCTTGGAAAGATCATTGAGCAGATTCATATGGGTGTTACTATAGCCGACAAGAATGGGATATTTGTATATGCAGGTAAGACATATCTTGAATTTACAGGTATTGAACAGGGATGGCTTGAAGGCAGAAGTGCATTTGACAAAGCAGTGCTTAATAAGTTTTCTCCATGTGTAACAGCTATGGTTTATGAAAAACGTGAGAAAATTACAACTGTTCAGCACATGAGCGGTGGTATGGAACTATTTGTTACGGGAGTTCCGATTTTCGGAGATACAGGTGAGCTTGAAATGATAATTTGTTATTCTTCATGGGAAGTAACAAGTTATGATGATCTGTATGGAACTTATGCTAAAGCTGTAACGGCTGACAGCAGAATATATGATACTGCAGGTCTTAGAAAGGTTGATGCAGTAAACTCACGGGAAAATATTATATCTGCTAGCAGTAGTACTGAAAATGTAAATAGAATGCTGAATATTTTTGCATCGGCATCACGACCGGCTTATATATATGGACCGGAAGGCAGCGGTAAACATTTTTTAACGGTGCAGGCATATTCAGGCTCCAGAGGACTTTATGAATATAACTGCAAATTTGCCGATGAGTCTGAAATGAGGCACTCACTGTTTGACGAAAACGGAAAGATACGAAACGACTGCCGAATTCTTATAATACGAAATATAGATTTTCTTAGTGTAGATTTGCAGCGGTGCCTTATGAGAGCAGTTTTCAGCGGCAATTTAACTATTGTAGGTATCTCGGTGTATTCTCTTGAAAAACTTAAATCAAAGAGAAAGATTATTGATGAGTTATATAATTATTTTCGACCATATACAGTGGAGTTGCTGCCGCTGTCAGAAAGAAGAAATGATTTGAATAGCTATATAGAATATTATCTTAATCTGTATAATCATATGTATTCAAGAAATGTGTCTTTGTCATCCAGGGCAAAAAATATACTGCTTTGCTGTGAATGGAAAGAAAATATAAATGAAGTACGTGCGTTTATGGAAAGACTTGTTCTCACAGCCAGAAGCGAAAGAATAGATGTATATAATCTGCCGGGGGACATAACCCCAAATGCAGAGGAAAATTATATTTATGATACTACTCTTAAAGATATGATTGATCTTTATGAGAAAGATATAATAACAAGTGTATACGAAAAATGCCAGACAAGTGTTGCTCTGGCTAAGCGTCTGGGAATAAGTCAGGCAACTGCTGTAAGAAAAATTCATAAATATGTAGGCAATGATGAAAAATGAAATTTAACAGTATGTATTTAAGTGCAAGGAGGAGAATATGAAAAAATATATTATTACAATCAGCCGTGAGTTTGGCTGTAATGCAAGAGAAATAAGCCGTATGACAGCCTCAAGACTTAATATAGAACTCCATGACAAGGATATGGTGGATATGGCGGCTGACAGAGCGGGAATAAATCGTGATGATTTTACAGATGGGGACAGAATTATTGATAAAAATACAAAAAGAGTTTTTAATATGTTCAGTTACGGGTCATCAACACAATTTTATTCAGAACGTGCTGTTATGGCACAGGCAGAAATAATACGTGAATTGGCAAATAAACCAGAATCGGCTATATTTTTTGGAAGATGTTCGGATTATATATTGAGGTCATATCCGAACAGGCTGAATGTGTTTCTTTATGCACCTAAAGAGTTTCGTATAAAGCACATGGCAGATGCATACAACATGAGTGATACGGAAGCAGGAAAATTGATAAACAGAATAGACAGACAGCGACACAACTATTATAAATTTGTAACGGGTAAAAACAGAGGTGACAGAGAAACAAAGCAGCTTATGATTGACGTAAGCGAATTTGGAAGCGATGGTGCTGCTGATATGATTTGTTATGCTGTACAGCGTCTGTTCGGCTGATTGCTTTGGAAAGAATGAATGTAACAAACTTTTACTTTTAAATAAATTAATTTTTTATATATAATGAGGCACTCATTTGTAAATTTAAATGAGTGCCTTTTATAAAGTATATTTTCAGCCTAAAACTTCCTTAGCAATGTCTACAGATTGTTTTGCGTCTTTTGAATAAAAATCGGCACCTATCTTTTCTGCATATTCGGGAGTTAAGACAGCTCCGCCTACCATTATTTTACAATCACAGTGATTGTCTCTTAAAAGTTTTATAGTGTCTGCCATTGAACCGAGGGTTGTTGTCATAAGAGCACTTAAACCTACAAGGTGGCAGTCGTTTTCCTGTACTGCTTTTAAAACTGTTTCGTATTCCACATCTTTGCCTAAATCTATAACATCATATCCATAGTTTTCAAGAAGTACTTTAACTATATTTTTGCCTATATCGTGGACATCTCCCTTAACTGTTGCAATAACTATTTTGCCTTTGCTTATTGTGTTGTCGCTGTTTTGTGCAATGCGAGCTTTAAGGACTTCAAAAGCCTCCTGAGCAACACCGGCAGAGAGTATAAGCTGTGGCAGGAAAATCTTCCCTGTTTCAAACTCTGTACCTGCTTTGTCAAGAGCTGGTATTATAATATTGTTTATAACTTCCATAGGGTCATGGGTTTCAAGGAGTTTTTCTGTAATTGATCTTGCTTCATTTTTTAGACCTTTTTCAATTGCATAGTCAAGGGTATGGTCGGAAGTTTTTTCTGACTGCTTTGGAACAGTGGCAGTATTTCCGTAAATTTCTATAAATTCTGTTGAATTTTTATCATGGCTGGCAAGAAGTCTGTAAGCTCTTACGGCACCTGTCATTGATTCAACATTTGGATTTATAATAGGCAGGTCAAGCCCCTTCATAAGTGCCATTGATAAAAATGTTCTGTTAATAAGCTCTCTGTTTGGCAGACCAAATGAAATATTTGATACACCAAGGACTGTCTTTAAACCCAGTTCCTTTTTTACCATTTCAAGAGCATTGAGAGTTTCAAGCACAGCCTCCTGTTCGGCTGAAGCTGTAAGGGTAAGGCAGTCAATGTAAATATCCTGCTTTGGAATGCCGTAGGAAAGGGCAGTATTCATTATTTTTTTAGCAATTTCAAATCTTTTTTCTGCTTTTTTAGGTATTCCGTCTTTGTCAAGGGTAAGTCCAAGAACAGCTCCACCGTATTTTTTTACAAGAGGAAGTATTTTTTCAAGTGTGGAGTCCTCTCCGTTTACTGAATTTACAAGTGGCTTTCCGTTGTATACTCTTAATGCCGCTTCAAGAACTTCAGGCACGGTTGAGTCTATCTGCAAGGGTACATCTGCAATACCCTGTACTGCCTTTAATACCCTGACCATCATTTCTTTTTCGTCAATGTCGGGAAGTCCCACATTAACATCGAGTATATCGGCTCCTCCCTGTATCTGCTCAATGGCTTGTCCCAATATATAATCTATGTTGTTATCTATAAGTGCCTGTTTGAAAAGTTTCTTGCCTGTAGGATTTATTC
>CAZGIC010000057.1:11582-13798 GCA_964526435.1 uncultured Lachnospiraceae bacterium
TTTGGCTTTACAATAATTGGAAGATTAGTCCATTTTGAAAGTTCTTTTACAATAGGAAGAAGTTCCTTTGGACCAAGGGAACAGTTTACACCTATTGCGTCAGCACCAAGACCTTCAAGTGTAAGTGCCATTGATGAAATAGAACAGCCTGTAAATGTTCTCATATTTTCTTCAAATGTCATTGTTACAATTACAGGTTTATTGCTGTTTTCCTTTGCGGCAAGTATGCCTGCCTTGACTTCATATAAATCCGTCATGGTTTCAAATACAATTAAATCCGCATCACTGCCTGCAATAATTTCTTCCTTAAATACGTCATAGGCTTCATCGAATGAAAGTGTGCCTGTAGGCTCAAGAAGCTGACCAATAGGTCCTATGTCAAGGGCAACAAGGGTATCTGTGCCCTTAGCTGCTTCTTTTGCGTTTTTAATGGCAGCCTTTATTAATTCTTCTACAGTATATCCGCTTTCTGCCATTTTAAATCTGTTTGCACCGAATGTGTTGGCATAAATTATGTCAGAACCGGCATTAATATAGCTTTTGTGTATGTTTACGAGCTTTTCAGGTTCTGTAATGTTTAAAACTTCTGGTATTCCTCCTACTTCAAGTCCCTGTGATTGAAGCATTGTGCCCATAGCACCGTCAAGTATAATATAATCCTTATTTAATAAACTTTTAAAATCCACAGTGTGAACCTCTCTTTCTGAACTGACAGGTTTTATTCATATTGCAAATCAAACAGCCTCTTTTCTTCTGAGGAATAGGTTTATCTGAAATTCCTATAACGGCAGTTACAGATTTTCTGGGAATGAGAATGTTGGTTTCTGTAACTGTAAGTCCTATCTGCTTTTCTGCATTTATAACCTGTATAAAATTTTTCTGTATATCTATTGGCAAATCTCCGTAACCAGGAGAAAAACGCCAGGTCATATTTTCAATTTTTAGTTCGTCTTTAATAATAATTTCAACTTTATCACATACTTGCTCAATTAAAGCACTTGCCATTGAGTCTGTTATAAGTGACGATGTCATATCGGTAATATTGTATCTTGATATTAGCTTGTCAACTTTGTCAGACAGAGTACATGCCATAAGTACAGCCTTATTACATCCTTCAAGATGATTTGTAATTGAATTGCCTGTAAGCTTAAGGTTTGTGCCTGATATGTTTACAAAGTCATTATAGTGTTCTATGTCAAAAAGTTTGTAACAGTATCTGATATTTGCTGAATTTAAAAGCTCTTTTTCGCAGGATGCCAATATTGGTTTAATATTTTCAATGTCGATATTTTTGTTGTATCCCATATATCTGAGAGCTTCGTCTGTATTTATTTTATCTATTTTTAACATATTATCACCAATCTTTTTTATAGAAAGTATAACATATTTTAAATTAAAGGTAAATAAGGTAATTGTAATATTTTCAATTATTATTGATAAATTGATTATAAATATCAAGTGAAGTAAAAATTGCGGTAATGTAAAAGATAAAGATAATTACGCATAAATTAAAAATAAATTAATTATTGACGCGATTATATTTGTATGATATAATTATACCAAGAAAGAACAAAATGGTAAAAAATGGTGGGCGATAAATGTCGAAATATCATTTAATTTAGGAAGTAAATTTATAAATTCAGGTTACCAGGTTTATAAATTTATTGAATAAAATATATATAATATCAACAATTTATAGTGATTGTTGATATGGGAGGTGAAGTTTTATTTATGAAAAATAAAAAATATTCTTTAACTAATAAGGAATATGAAATCATGAAGGTACTGTGGGGCAGTGACAGACCGCTGTTGATTTCTGATATTTTAGAAAAGGTGACTAATATAGCAAGCAATTCATTGCATCCAATGATAAAGAAACTTATAAATGATGGGTTTATAGAAGTTGTTGGTAATATGAGGGTAGTAAAAACAAAAAGCAGATTGTATACACCGGCAGTTACTGTTGATGAATATGCTGCAATGCAGTTGGCGGGCATTGCGAAGGTAACCGGCATAGAACTTAACTATAAAAGTGTATTATCATATGTTATAAAACAGTCTAAAAATAACAATGAGGATATTATAAATGAAATAGAGGAGTTTATAAAAGAATACAGGGGAGAAAATAATTGATAGGGTTGTTTATTATTGTTTAATTTAAATTTTTAATTTTTGGGGGTAACAATAATTACAACATGGTTTTGTTTATATTGACC
>CAZGIC010000058.1:0-13753 GCA_964526435.1 uncultured Lachnospiraceae bacterium
AGTGACTTTGAGGACCTGTGCAGAGAGATCACAAATAAAACAGGAGAGTATCTTACAGTCACAGATGATGATGTGTATTGTGAAATACTGGAGGATCTGACAGATATTCATCAGCAATGCGTGAATTTATTTGCAGACAGTGCAAGAATTGTGATAGAAGGAAGTTCAGACACAATTAATATTGATAAAACAGTTAATGAAATGGCAGGCTCTATTGACAGTACAATAAGGTATCTTGATGAGCTTATGTTAAATAAATAGGAGGGACGGCAAATGAGTTATGATAATGAATTAAATGAACAGTTAGTGAAAAATTTTAAATTGCTTTGTAATGTTATAAGACAGAACAAGAATACAGAGCTTAAGGTGGACCTTAGCAAGATAGAAAAAATAATAAATGAAAAGATACCTGAGACAGTAAAGAAAAATGCACCTGCTGATTATTACGAACTTTATACGGATTTTAAATCAGAGTATGAAAAGTTCAGGGACTTTATACTTTATGACAGTCTTATAGGCAAAAATATTGTGGCATTAGGTGGAGGATTTTCAAGCGGCAAATCAAGCTTCTTAAATGCTTTAAACGGTGAGGCTGCCCTGCCTGAGGATGTTGACCCGTCTACATCAGTGCCTACTTATATAGTAAACGGGAAAAAGTATAAGGTGTTGGGTATAAATATATTTGACACAAAGGTTGAAATAGAGACAAGGGAAATAAAGAAAATCGCTCATGGTTTCGGAGAAATATATGATGATGACGATGAGATAGTGGATATAGGTGAGGATGTGACATTAGGTCATGTGCTTGAAAGTATATTTTTGTCAACACCTAAGCAGAAGTATGAGAATATAGCATTTCTGGATACTCCGGGATATTCAAAGCCTGATGATAAAAATCATACGGCAAGGACTGATGAACAGATAGCAAGAGGACAGCTTAATTCAAGCAACTTTATACTGTGGTTTATACAGGCTGATTCGGGAACTATTACAGAAGAAGATATCAAGTTTATAAAGACATTAAGAGAAGACATACCAAAGCTTATTATAATAAACAAGGCTGACAAAAAGCCTAAGGAAGAACTTGAGAGCATAAGAGATAGGATAAAGAAAACTCTTGAGATAAAGGGTGTAAGATATGTGGATGTGCTGGCATTTTCTAAGAATGAACCTGAGGGATATGACAGCGACAAAATAAGAAAACAGATAAATGAATGGAACAAGAGAGTATATGAGTCAAACTTTGCAAGAAACTTTAAGGTGCTTTTTGTAAGGTGCAAGGACTTTTACAATGACAAGATAGATGAGGAGAGCCGTGAACTTACAAGGCTGAATACATCACTTACAAGGCTTATGGCTGAGGATATTGACTCTGAAATCCTTGAACCATTGCAGATAATGATAAAGACGGCTCAGAAAAATGTAAATTCACTTAAGGACATACATAAGAAGGTAAAGGCACTTCAGGATGAGTTCTTTACTGAAATCAAGATAATAGCTGATGTGGTAGGTATAGATATGCCGGAGCCTACGGAAATAGACCTTATTAAGGATAATGCACAAAATCCTCTTGAAGTCTTTGAGGAATTCAGAAAGGCTAAGGGAATAAAGAATGACCCGTCTATGGTGGATATGATAATGGATACATTTGATGGTATTGAACCTGTGTTCAATAAGATGGCAGGGGGAAGTGAGTATGGGGATGAGCTTGTTAAGATAATAAGAGAAGGATGTAATGTAAATAAAGAAGATATAAAAATAAATGATGTTTTTAAAAATACAAAAGAGTATAAGAAGATTATAAAAGGAATCACGGAATAAAGGGAGGATAAGAATATGAGCAGCAAGAATATAAAAAAGCTTTATGAATACATAAGTGAAAACAAGGCTAAGAACTATCCTATAAACAACAGCAGCATTGCAGAAGGTACGGACTATATAAAGAAATTATATTTAAAAATGCTTGCTGTAGTGATACAGGCAGGTAATGAAATAAAAGAAGGACAGACAATGCTTTTTGAAAGATTAGTCGCAGGAGCAGGAGGAGAAGAAAGCGTTCAGGACTATTATAAAGAAGCCCTTGAAATAGAAACAGAGGATTTTGACAATTTCTGCAAGGAGTTTAATAAAAGCGATGTAAAATACAGATTTGCTGTTGACGGAATGCTTATGGCTATACTTGGTGAAAATGACGAAGATGCAGTGGAGCTAGTATCAGGAATAATGGAAGCACTGGGCATAAATAAAAAAGAGGTTGAATATCTGTCTGCTTTATGCAGGAGCATTGCCTGTCAGGGGGACAATGAATATGAGGAGGCGGAAAAGATAAGACCTGAGGAAATAGACTGCAGGCTGTTTATGGAATATACAGGGGCTTACAGAACTGTGCTGTGTAATAATGAAAGTGAGTTTAAGGCAGGGGCAGACTATAAGAAAAAGGCTGAGTTCAGTGAGCTAGCAGAGAAGAATGATAAAGGAAATTATATATTAAGCAATAAGAAAGTTTATTTAAAAAATCTAATTGTTAATGTAAAGAATCAAAAAGTTATATTTTTTAAAAATGATAGTGTGGAAATTACCGGCTGTGAGTTTCTGAACGGAAAGGTTAGTTTATTGTTTAATAACTGTAAAAAGGTCATATTTAAAGAGTGCAGTTTTAAAAATTTTACAAGTAGAACCATAGGTCTTGGCAGTGTACATGAAGTAGTAATCGAGGATTGTTTGTTTGAAAGTTGTGAATATTATTATAATGAAAGGGATGCCTATGAGGGAGGAGTTATTAGTGGTGAGCATTCAAATAATATAGTCATTAGGAGCAGTAAATTTATGAAATGCGGGATACGTAACAAAAACTCTAGTTATAGTTATGCTCCAGACTGTGCGATTTCTGATTTGTCTGATATAGTAGTTGAAAACTGCTATTTTGAAAAGTGTATGGCTTATTATAATGAAACAGTCAAAAATACAGACACATATCTATTTTGGGATTGTTATTCAGATATGAATAATAAAATAGTGGATAGCTTGGAGCTTTAAATAAAGTTTAAATGAAATGCTAAATACGAAGTACAGGAAGGGATAAAATGAATATAAGGGTGATGGGATGAATGAAATAAAAGAATTAAAGGAAAAGGTAAAGGCGATATACGATGAAATATGTGCAATAGAGGAAAGAGAAGAAAGGAGTGGAAAAGAGAATAAATCGGAAATTGAAGAAGTATTGAAAAGTGAAAGTGTTGAAAATTACATTATAGGCAACAGCTATATGGATAATGACTATGACAAGGGACTTTACCTGAAAATGCTCGGGGCTGTGATACACAGCGGAGAGGTCAATAAAGAAGAAGAACTCTTGTTTGAAAGAATAGTAAAAGGAATAAGCCCTGACGGGGATGTGAATTATTATTATAAGCAGGCATTGCAGATAAGCAGGGATGATTTTAAAAATTTCAGAATGGAGTTTATGAATGATAAACTGAAATACAGATTTATTGTGGATGCTCTTGTGCTGACGGCAGTGGGAGGATGCAATGAAAGGGCTGTAAAATTCACAGCCGGAATTATGGGTCTATTAAATATAAATGTAAGGGAAGGAGAGTATCTGTCTGCTTTAGTAAGAAGTATATTGTGTAAAAGCGGCGATATGTATGATGAAGCAGAAGAAATAAGACCTGAGGAAATAGACTGTATGTTGTTCATGGAATATACAGGAACTTACAAGACTGTAATGTGCAATAATGAAAGTGAGTTTAAGGCAGGATTACCGCAGAAGAAAAAAATTGATATAAGTGAGCTATTAAACATTGATAATGTTAACTACTATTGCTTTAATAATAAAAAGGTATGTTTAAAAAATTTAATTATTGATGTGAGAGTTCAAAGGATAGATTTTTTTAAAAATGATTATGTGGAAATAACAGGCTGTGAATTTTTAAATGGGGAGGTTAGTTTGTACTTTAGCAAATGTAAAAAAGTTTTATTCAAAGGATGTAGCTTTAAAGATTTTACATATAGAACAATGTGGATGGATTGTGTGAATGAAGTGCTGATTGAGGATTGTTTGTTTGAAAGTTGCGAATATTATTATGATTTAGATTGCCGTGTTGAGGGAGGAGTTATTAGTGGTAATAATTCAAATAATATAGTCATTAGGAGCAGTAAATTTATGAAATGCGGGATACGTAACAAAAACTCTAGTTATAGTTATGCTCCAGACTGTGCGATTTCTGATTTGTCTGATATAGTAGTTGAAAACTGCTATTTTGAAAAGTGTATGGCTTATTATAATGAAACAGTCAAAAATACAGACACATATCTATTTTGGGATTGTTATTCAGATATGAATAATAAAATAGTGGATAGCTTGGAGCTTTAAATAAAGTTTAAATGAAATGCTAAATACGAAGTACAGGAAGTGATAAAATGAATATAACAGATATACAAATAAGATTAAGGAAAATAGGAGAAGAACTGACATTATTGGAAGGTGCTCTTGAGGAATTAAAGCCAAAGGACAAAAAGTCAGGAAAAGATGTATATAAGAATATTGACATTTTAGCAGGTAAGAATCCGATATGCAACAACAGGCTTGCTAAGGAAGAAGATATACTTAAGAAATACTATATACAGTTTTTATCAATAATTGCAAATATGGATAAAAGGAATTATGAGGACAAGCTTTTATACATAACAAGGCTTGCCCGGGGCATTGGATATGAGGGGGATGCAAAGGATATTGAAATGCTTGGAATTGACATAAGCAATGACATATTTGAAAATATTGTAAGATTTACAGATAAGTACAATTACAATATTATTGCTGACAGCCTTATAGTAGCAAGTATAATGGGTGAAGCTGAGGACGATGTTATTTCTTTAATATCAGGTATGGCAGGGTATATGGGATGCAGCAAGGAGGATATGAAGGTTATATCTACTGTTGCTGTATGTATGCTTGAAAATGAATTTGACAGGCTTAATGAACTTGATATAAATACAAATAAGTGGATGGGAGTTTTCAGTGATCAGATACCTGAAGAGTGGCTTGTTAAGAACAGAGTGTTCTATAAGAGTGTGCACCTAAAAAATGGAATAAATTCAGGCAGTATAGTTAAAAAGGGAGATATATTAGAAGAAAGAAGAGAATCAAATTGGTTTAATCCTTTTTCTTGGGAAAAAGAAGATAAGCCGGAGGATAAAATAGTTGAAAAAGATGGAATAATTTTCCTTAAAAAAACTGAAGAAAATAATATTAACGCAGATATTTTTTATGATGTATATATAGTAAGCTTCTTTGATGATATGGAAAAGGTAAATAAATGGGCAGACAAGCAAAAGAAAGGATGATAATAGTGAATTTATTTATAAAGAACAAATCTGATGAACTGATAAATGAATTTACAGCGAAAACAGAAAATATAATATGCAGCCTTGAGGAAAGGGGAAGCAAAGAGGACATAAGTGAATTAAAGAGCTTTGCAGAAAGATTTAAAAGTAAAATAAAGGACTTTTATAATGAAAACAGAAAGCTTAACATAGGTGTAGTAGGACAGGTAAAGGCGGGCAAGTCATCATTTCTGAATACGCTGCTTTTTGACGGACAGGAAATACTGCCTAAGGCATCAACACCAAAGACTGCAACTCTTACCAAAATGGAATATTCAGATGAAAATATTATTGAAATAGAATATTATTCAGATGAGGACTGGTATGTAATAGAGAGAAATGCAGAAATAGACAGTGACAACGAAATATATGTATCAGCAAGAGAAATTGTTGACATGGTAAAGTCAAGAGGTATAGATCCCAAGGAGTATACAGACAGAGGAACGGAAAAAATAAAATTTGATACATATGAGGAGCTTATTGCTCAGCTTAATGACTATGTGGGAGAGGACGGAAAGGTCACACCTCTTGTGAAGGCAGTTACACTTTATCTGAACAAAGAAGAATTTGAAGGTATTTCTATTGTAGATACTCCGGGGCTTAATGACCCTATACAGTCAAGAACATTAAGAACACATGAGTTTATTGAAGTATGTGATGTTGTGTTTTTCTTAAGTCAGTCAGGAAGCTTTCTTGACAAAAGTGACTGGGAACTTTTGTCATCACAGCTTCCACAGAAGGGCGTTAAAAAGCTTGTGCTTATTGCAAGCAAATATGACAGCGGTGTGAGAGATGTGCTGAGAGAAAAGATAGAGGACGATCCTTTTGGAGGGGATGATAACACCGCAGACAATGTTAAGGATGCATGCAGGATAATATCCAAAAAGCTTAAGAAGAGAGCAAGAGTTAAAATTGAAGAGTTTGAAAAAGACCTTATCAACAGAGGGTTTTCACAGGAGCTTATTGATGTGATAAAGGGCTGCAGCAAGCCTATACTTGTATCTGCTATGGCATGGAATATGGCTAATAAGGATGTAAATGAATATAACAGAGAAGAAGAAAATGTATACAAGGCAATTTCAAAGTTTTCAGATGATGTTAAAGATGATCTGAAGACCATTGGGAATATTGATGAGGTAAGAAAAGTTTTCGACTCCGTAATTGAAGAAAAGGAAAAAATACTTGAAGAAAAGTCAAAAAGTATGGTGCCTACAGCAAGAGAAGAACTTAAAGAAATGCTTTACAAATTTAAGAATAAGGCAGATAAGAAGATCGTTATGCTTTCAGGCAATGACAGGGATGAAATACTTGCTCAAAAACAGGCAATGGAGTATCAGATAAATGGTATAAAGGCTGAAATTGTGACAACATTCGGTGAATGGGAAGCAAAGCTTGAAAGTGAAAAGGTAAGCACTTCTGGGGAGATAAGAAGCCTTAGTAAGGAATATCATAGTATTGATGAAAGAACCGGAACGAGAACAAATGTTATAAAATACCGTGTTTCTGATGCTAAGTGGTATAATCCTTTTTCATGGGGAAAATCCCATACAGAATACAGTACATACCAGGAAACATATTCATATTTAGCGGCATCGGATGCAGTTGATAATTTGAGAAACTTTGTATTTGAATCTACTAACAATATTGAAGAAATATTTGCAGAGGCTGTCAGCCACAAGGAAATGAAGAGAAAGCTTTTAAATGTAGTCACAAATAACTTTGACATGGGTAATGAAAAATATGATGCCTCACTTTTCAGAATAATGGTAGAGGATGTAGTAAACAAGATTGAATTCCCAGTTATAAAAATAGATGCATCATCTGCTATAGACAGCATCACTTCAAGCTTTAGCGGAGAAGTGACATCAAATTCAGAGAAAAACAGCCTCAAAACAGCCCTTTCAAATGCAATTGACAAGTTTTTTGATATACTGATATCAGAGCTTGATAAGAATGTAAGAAATTTCAAGAAGGAACTGGATAATATACAAAATAATATACAAAAAGAACTTCTTGAAAATATAAACAGTGAATTTGATGAACTGGCAGAGAAATTTGAAAATAAGGAAAAGGAAATCAAAAATTACAAAGAATACAGCAGTATGCTTGATAACGCAAGAAAAAGTATTTAAAGGGAAGGAGGAAGTTTATGGAGAATGAAAGAGGAATAATAAACCGCTACAGAAATGAGAATTCTCTGAATTATGCTGTTGACAATGCAGCAAGTATAATCAATAAAAGCTATCTTGAAAGACTTGAGGATATGGAAATAGTTAAGCCAAGTCTGGAGGATAAGGATATTGATATTGCTCAGTGCGGTAAATTTTATAAGCTTGACAAGCTGGTACTTAATAAAGAGGAAAATTTTATTGACAAGCTCATTACAATTGTAAATGTGGCATCTGCAGTTGACGGAACTATAGCTACAATAATAAACAGTAACGGAAATAATGTTAATTATTACATAGGCATAATATCAAAGAAGTACAGGAGTGACAATGTAAAGAACAGAAATATAAGAGCAGGAATGGCTGAGGCTTTTTCAGGGGCTGTTGCAGGAAATTTCGCAGGCTCTGAATTGAATGGAATGAGTGAAGATGAAGTAGAAAGCATGAGAGCAGATATATTCAGCGATGTAAAGGCTGTTTCTGCTGTTTCGGGCATTGTTGCACTTCGTGACAAAAATAAGAAAAATGCGGAATCATATGTACAGGGAATTGAAAATTTTATAAACTCTGTAAAAAACAAAAAATATACGGTCATTATGTTTGCTGACCCTGTAGGTGAGGGGGAAATTCAGAATTTTAAGATAGGTTATGAAATGATATATACCCAGCTCAGTTATTTCCTTAAGACTGTTGCAACAATGAGCGAAAACGAGAGCCAGAGTGAATCATCAGCAAGGACAGATGGAATAAGCC
The DNA here is from genome assembly GCA_964526435.1 of uncultured Lachnospiraceae bacterium. Lineage (GTDB taxonomy): Bacteria > Bacillota > Clostridia > Lachnospirales > CAG-274 > Gallispira. The sequence continues at coordinate 8,307 of CAZGIC010000058.1, forward strand.
ACGGAATAACAAAGGGTATAACAGAAGGAATAACAGAAGGAATAACCAAAACAACATCCAGAAGCACTTTTAAGAGCAGTAATTTTGGGGCTAATATTGGATTTAGTTTTGCTCCTTTTGGTATAGGACCAAACATTGGAGGTTCATACGGACGAAGTAAAGGAAGTTCAGAGAGTTACTCTGAAGGGATGAGCTATTCAAAGGCACACAGTGTAAATACAGGAACGACATCTTCAACAATGTCCTCAACAACGTCTTCAACAGGGACATCAAAGGGGACAGGAAAAAGCATTCAGTTCTCAAACGAAAACAGAGTTGTAAAGGATCTGATGGATAAGATAGATATTATTGTTAAAAGGCTTGATCTCTGTGAAAGCTTTGGTGCCTTTGAATGTGCAACTTATGTTCTGGCGGAAAACTATGAAGATTCCCTTATGGTATCAAGCAATTACAACGGACTTATGAGAGGTGAAGAGTCCTTTGTTGAGTCTTCTAAAATAAATACATGGAGTAAAAGCAGATTTGGAAATAATGATAAGGTTGAAACACTGATTTCATATCTTAAATCATTTGTGCATCCTAATTTCTATATGGACGAAGAAAAGAAAATCAAGGTGACTCCTGCTTCTGTTGTAAATGGCAAAGAGGTGGCTATTCAGATGGGCTTCCCTAAAAAATCCATAAACGGACTTACTGTAATTGAAATGACACCTTTTGGCAGAAATGTAACAGTAAACAATGAAAACTGTATTGACATCGGTCAGCTTTATTATATGGGGAAAAGTGATAATGTGCCTTTAAGGCTTGATATCCAGAGCCTTGCTTCTCATACATTTATTACAGGTTCTACAGGCTCGGGCAAATCAAATACAATTTATAACATGCTTTCTGAGCTTGGGAATAAAAATATCAAGTTCCTTGTAGTGGAGCCTGCAAAGGGTGAATATAAAAATGTGTTCGGCAGCAGAGATGATGTTACTGTACTGGGAACTAATCCTAAGTACAGCAGGCTGTTAAAAATCAATCCATTTAAGTTCCCCGAGGGCATACATGTTTTTGAACATATTGACAGACTGATAGAGATATTCAATGTATGCTGGCCTATGTATGCAGCTATGCCTGCCGTTCTGAAAAAGGCTGTATTACAGGCATATGAAAATTGTGGCTGGGATCTGATAACCTCTGAAAATAAAAATGGTTATAATATATATCCTAATTTTATAGATCTGCTGGGTGAACTTGTTACAGTTATTAAGAATTCTGCTTATTCGGAAGAAGTTAAAAGTAACTATATTGGCTCACTGGTAACGAGAGTTGAATCACTTACAAACGGACTTAACGGTCTGATTTTTGCATCAGATGAAATCGGTGATGATATTTTATTTGGCCAAAATGTTATAGCAGATCTGAGCAGAGTTGGTTCAATGGAAACAAAGTCATTGATAATGGGGGTGCTGGTCATGCGCCTAGGGGAGTACAGAATGTCTGAAAACAAGGGTATGAATCTGCCTTTAAGACATGTTACGGTACTTGAAGAAGCCCATAATATATTAAAGAGGACAAGCACAGAGCAGGATCCGGAAAATCCGAGCCTTTCTGGTAAATCCGTTGAACTGATATCCAATGCTATTGCGGAAATGAGAACATATGGTGAAGGTTTTATTATAGCTGACCAGTCACCATCAGCGGTGGATACTTCTGCTATTAAAAATACAAATACTAAAATAGTTATGAGATTGCCTGATGAAATGGACAGAATGACAGCAGGCAGGGCTGCGGCATTAACTGATGAACAGATAAGTGAAGTTGCAAGGCTGCAGAAGGGTGTAGCTGTTGTATATCAGAATGACTGGGTGGAGCCTGTTTTATGTAAGATCAATAAGTTTGATGGGGATGAAACACCTTACAAGAATGAAACGATGAATATCTCCCATGAATCCTTTAATAACACAAAAACAGTAATTCAAAACCTTCTGCTTAAAAAGATGAATGCAAGACTTGATATGAACATACATGATTTGTCAAATATAATAATGGGATTGAACATAAAATCCGAAACTAAGATAAAGGCTCTTAATGCATTAAAAACAAATGGGGCCTGTGAATTTTCTGATATTAGCCCTGTTATATATGAATTGATCTCTACTCCGCCAATAGAAAAGGAAGCGGAATATGCTGAATCAATTGAAGAATGGAAAAATGTCTTTTTGTATTCCGGAAATAGCGGTATTGCTGATTTGGATGAAATGTCTCAAAATACTATTATTGAATGTATCCTTCGAGAGCAAATTGAAAGATTTAATAAACCAAAAGAATATCTGGAAACATGGTATAGTTTCTTGAGAGGGGAAGTGATGTGATGAACAATTTTGAAGTAAGTGAAGTTAAAGAAACGGCAAATTCATTAGAGAAAACTGAAAATAAGATAAATGCCTTTGAAATGAAAGACAAAGAGGTTACATTGCCCGAACATATAAAAACAATAAATGAGGATTATGCAGGAAAAGAATATCCAAATACAGATGTAAAATATCAAAAACATATTTTTAAGTATAATGGTGAAAAAGTTGAGGGTGTATTTCCTAAATTTGACAGTAAATTTGAAACTATGTTACCTAAAGATTTAAGGACTATGTCCGACAGAGAACAATTTAAGTATTGTACGGGTGAGCTTGCTAAAAAAATAGAAAATGCTCCGGAACTTTCTGATAAGTTTACTGACCGCCAGCTGGAGCAAATCAGAAACGGAGAACCAAGAATATCCGGACTGACATGGCATCATAACGAAATACCCGGTAAAATGCAGTTGGTTGATGCTGAAATACACGGTATATGCAGACATACAGGCGGCAGAAGTATATGGGGCAATGGCTCTGAATACAGATAGGAGGGAAAAACATGGATATTACATGGAAATATAAAATAGAAGTTAAGAATCCGGATATTTTTAATAAAATTGAAAAAACACAGGGTGTTAAATTTCCGGAAGAGTTGAAAGATTTTATCTTAAAAAATAATGGAGCTACACCTTCAAAATATAATTTTATGTTAGGTGCAGACGAAAAAGTCTTAGGGGCTGTTTTATCTTTTAACGAAAATGAAAAAGATACAGATACTGTTTTTACAGCTTTTAATTCAATTAATGATAAAAATCTTATGCCATTTGCTATTGATCCTTTTGGCAATTATATATGCTATACGCTAAACAGTAAGGAAATTGTTTTTTGGGATCATGAGAATAATATTACTGAGTCAACACATAAAGGATTAGAGTCTTTTTTGGAAAGTTTATATTAATTGAAAGTTATTGACATAATATTTTTATGCAGGTAAATATCTGAAAAGTTAATTAGTTGTTCTGTATATTTGAATATTCATTTTTATGGGAAGGTGTTTGCCTTCCCATTTATTTTAGCAATTCATCATATGTGGTTTCGAGTATATCTCTTATGGCTCTGAGTTGAACGACCTGGATATGTTGTAATGTAGTTAATTAAGGCTTGTTTTGTGATGCGCCAGTTTTTGCCTGATTTATAGCCTACAAGCTCATTGGTATTTAATAAATCATAAAGGGTGTTTTTACCTATCAGAAGAATTTCACAGACTTCCGATGGCTTTAGTATTTCATTGTATTCTTCAAGCATTTTTATGCCTCCTTTTGAAATTTTATTATTTATATGTTAAATACGGAAGTAATAATATATTAGAGTAATATAATTATTTGACATAGCGTATAGGCTATGATATAATTAAATAAAAGAATAGACAAATAGTAATCGAATATAGTCGAATAATATATGAGGTGATATTATGACATACAGAGAAGGATACAATATTGAAATAAAGCGGGAATATACTACCAATATAATAAAAACAGTAATAGCTTTTGCAAATACAAATGGCGGCAAGATTTACATTGGCATAGAGGATGATGGTAACGTGATCGGAGTTGATGACACGGATGCATTACAGTTGCAGGTGCAAAATGCAATTCGTGACAGTATAAAACCCGATATTACTTTATTTACAAATTGTTATGTTGAACAGAGCAATGGCAAAGATGTTGTTGTGATTGAAATTCAGAAGGGAACAGCATGTCCATATTATATTTCATCAAAAGGGATCAGGCCTGAAGGAGTTTTTGTAAGACAGGGATCATCAACTGTGCCTGCAACATCTGCTGCTATTTTAAAAATGATAAAAGAAACTGCAGGAGACAGTTACGAAGAAGCAGTTTCAATAAATCAGGAATTGACTTTCACATATATGGAAAAAGTTTTCAGAGAAAATGGTCTTGAACTGAACGAAAACAAAATGAAAACTCTGGGGCTTATTAATAAAGATAATGTATATACTAATTTGGCGCTTTTATGCTCTGATCAGTGCACCCACACTATAAAGCTTGCGATTTTCCAGGGAAGAGATATGGAAGTGTTTAAAAATCGGTATGAGATCACAGGTTCCGTGCTTGAACAGCTTGATTCAGTCTATAAGCTCCTTGATATGTATAATGAAACTCATTCTGATTTTGAAGGTTTAAAGAGGATAGATAAGAGGGCATATCCTCCTGTTGCAATAAGAGAAGCTTTACTTAATTCTATTTGTCACAGAGATTATTCTGTAAGTGCATCTTCTTTAATAAGTATATTTGCAGACAGGATCGAAATACTGAGTGTGGGTGGTCTTGTCAGCGGTATTACGGAAAGTGATATAAGAATCGGTGTTTCAGCACTAAGGAATAAAAATCTTGCTAATATTTTATACAGACTGAAATTAATTGAGGCCTATGGTACGGGCATAGCGAAAATTGAAAACAGTTACAAAGATCACAGGGTTAAGCCTGAAATAAATATAACTGATAATGCCTTTAAGGTTACTCTTCCAAATGTTGATTATGAAGATAATACAGTACAGCTTACAGATACAGAAAGAGCTATTCTTGAATACGGAAGGAGAAAGAAAACTTTCACGCGCAGTGAGATTTGTGATGAGCTTGATATGAAGAAATCAACAGCAATACTGATTTTAAAGGAAATGTGTGGCAGGAAGCTTATTAATAAAATCGGAAATGGTCGCAATGTTGCATACAGCGTTAATTTTATAAACTAATACATGCATACAGGTTAAATTTATATATAATAAAATCAATAATGCTTTATAAAAGTTTTTATTATATCGGTGAAGGATTCGGTATGGAATAAAGAAGGATTGAATTAATATATTTTTAAATTTGTGTTACAGGGGAGGCCAATATGAAAATTTCTTATATAACAAATCTTCTTGAGGACAGAAACAGAAAATGCAAGGCATTAAAAAAATAAATAAGAGCACTGATAAGAAGGCTAACCATAAGTTTTGGTTAGTCGTTTTACATTATCAATGGATATTGTAACGAGACCGTTTCAAATTTTGTGTAAACTCAAAAAAACGATGTATTGGGCTGGAGC
>CAZGIC010000059.1:0-13702 GCA_964526435.1 uncultured Lachnospiraceae bacterium
GCTAGTTTCATCGATTAATTTTCCTATACTGACATTTTCATTATTCTGTTCCATATTAATATTGTGATAAAAATACCATAGCTTTCGTTTGCACACAGCATAGTAATATATCATAACACCTGTGACAGCTTTCTCCATAAAAACCTCCTACCAGAAGGTACAATAGCCATTATCGCTGCTCTTTGACTTACTCACAAAGCCTTTCTTAGAATCATATCCGCAATCTATAACAACAAAATACCTCCTGCCATTTATTGTTCCGTAGTTATAATTTGCATTAACGTTTTTACTGCACTCATAAGCAGGTACAGAAATCATATCTTTACAAAATTCATTTATAAGCTTAATCTTTTCTATCCTGTCTTTTTCATTATCTATAGCATTTTTTAGTTTATTATACCTTTCCACATTTTTTTCATATAAAATATTAGGCACTATATTTATAGAATCAATATGTCTGAGTTCAACATCTCTTTTATCCATACTATAAAGGCTCAATTTTTTAACATTTTTATAATACTTTTTGTAATCTTTCATAAATTTACTATCAGCTATTTTATCAGTAGTAAAATATTTATTTATAAGCTCAATTTTTTCCTTTTCAGATATTTTGCCATAGACAGTTGAAATAGCTTCCTTAGATATCTTAAAAATCTCAGAATCTATAAATCCCTTACCATTAATTGAAAGTAAATTTTCATCTATTTCGGTATAAACATAACAATTTGTTTCTTCACAAGACTTTTTGCCCTTTCTGTTACATCTGCCCATTCTTTGAAATAATGAATTAATATCCATAAGCTCTGTAAATAAATAATCAAAATCAATATCAAGGCTGGCTTCTACTACTGATGTTGTAATCCATATTTGGTTACCTTCATATTCTGTTCTTCCGACTTCTATTATTTCAAATTCCTTTTTTGCTCTGTCAGCCTTTGTAAATCTGGTATGCAGCATATTGACATTATCTTTGTCCTCCGGCAACAGTTTTTCAACTACAGCATCATACATACGCTGCGCTTCCTTAATTGTATTACATATTACAAGTATTTTATTAGACTTATTCATCTTTTTATTATCATAGTACTTATTCACTATCTCGTCATCATTTATTCTAAAATTTCTGACTTCTATATTATGCCTTAACAAATCATCAGTAAATTCAGCATACTTAAATTTATCCCCCAGCAGTTCTCTTATAAATGGAGGTAAAGTTGCAGTAACAATTGCAACTTTACCTCCCATTTTAATAATGCTTTTAATACCATATATTAAATAAGCCAATAATTCAGGACCATACATTTGAATTTCATCAACAACAATCTTAGAGTAAGAAAAGGTTGTCAGCTTCATTTCATATCCATTGTAACGGAATACAAAATCAAAAAGCTGGTCAATAGTAGATATAGTCAATGGCATAGACATTTTTTTACCCTTTTCATTGTAAGATACAACGTCATCAATTTCGTATTCATTTTCAATAATGTAGTCTATACTTTCTGAATGAAGAATTCCCAATCTTTCTTCAATATTATCTATAACAATATTATTCACAATTCTGTCATACATAGCATTAATAGCTGTTCTTAATGGCAGAACAAAATATCCCTTATTATTACCAATCCACTTTAAGGCCCCCTCTGTCTTACCCATACCGGTTTGAGCTACAACAATAATATTATTATCAGTATTATCTTGACAATATTTTTGCATTGGTTTCCAATCAGAATTCGGATTTGTCTCTTTCCACTTTAACAACAATTTATCCATACAATCATTTAGATAATCATTTTTTAACTCAACCTGGCAATCTGAACTGGCACAATAATCGCACTTGTGCAAAAATCCTTTAAGCAAAACAGCCTCATCATTAAGCATAAGTTCTTCATCAATCTTATTATATATACTACGCTTAATTGCAAATGTATCAAAAGGTTTTAACAGCTCTTTTATAAGCTCACGCTTATTATACAATGTTTCTTTCACACAACAATAATTATGATGATAACCTACTGCAAATAAAACCTTATAATAATCATCTGTACCTTTATCAAAATCATCAGGATTAACGAAAAACATTGACAAAACATTATGAGCCACCTCATCAGAATCATTAAATTTTATCCACTTATCACTCTTAACCCTTATTTGAAATTTTTCATTTACCTTTCCGTAGTCGTGATATATACATGCACACTTAATAAGACTATACAAATGCTCTGACCTAATATAGCCCATATTTTTAAGTACCTCAAGACAATTTAACAAATCCTGAGTATGCTCTTTTATTGTTTTGTTTGGCTTAGCTAATCTATTAAGCATATTTTCTCCTTAAATCAAATTAACAATATACTTTCCGTCATAGTAAATATTTCGTTCCGGATTACACTCTTCTATCATATATTTTGACGCATATATAACAGATTTTTTGTCTTTAAACACTCTTTTCTTATCTATAACTTCATAGAACTTGTTTAAAACATACTTAGTTCCTATTATATCTCGGATCTCGCCGAAGGTCCTGGTAAAGATAAGTTTATCCCTAACAGCTGATATATCTAAATATGCTGAATTTTCACTTTCAACATCATCATCAATTTTATTAAGCAACTCAACATATTCAGCACTTTCTACATTAACAAAGTCCTCTCCACGACCAATAGCCTTAAGATTATAGATATTGTTATAAATATCATTTAATACTTCATCAGCAGCAGTTATATGAATGATCAGCCTGATACCATAAAGCACCTCATAATATTTCAACGATGTATTCATAGTTCTAAATTTTGACATTTGAGCTTTTAATTGTTTATCTCTTTTTTCCTTTAACTTCATTTTAAGCTCTCTATACTCATTTAATAAGCTTTCGTTTTCAACAAGAATAGTTTTACCATCAAAAAAACTATTACCCTGTGCTTTTTTAGCACTGGCTACTCTGGTGTAAGCTCCGCACAAGTCATTAGGATTAGACATTTTTACAAGAATACCTCTGTCATCCTGAGTAGAGTTAAAGAATAAACAATCCCTGTAAGCCTCTCTGCCCATTGATTCATAACTACCCTGAATACTCAAATTCATATTCTTAGTTTCTGTATAGCCACAAGCCTTATGTAACGCACCAATTACAGTTGAAAATGGAGGCAAAGGATAAGTCATTTTGTTAATGTCAGTTTCTTCTCGCCTATAGTTAGCACTGGACTGGGTGAGTATAATTCTTAAACATTTCATATTACACACCTGCCTTGTTTAAATCAACAGCCATAATATTCTTTAACTTCCTTCTCAAGCTCATTAAAGAATTCAGATACATTAATTGGCTTTAAATTGGCAACAATCTCATTCTCATTGTCAAGTATCATACCCTTTAACATAGCAGCCTTAAAGCCTTCTTCAAGCTTTTCTTTTAAATTATCTGAAATTACAAGTTTATTGTTCTTTACATTAACTACATTTTCAAAGTAGTGAGTTTTTCTTTCTGAAAAACCACCTACAATAAATATTGGCTCGGCATTATCCATATTTCCCTTAACAACAAGTGAAAGATTTTGAACAGCATTCAGAAGAGAAATAACTCTTTCAGCTTTTTCTTCATTAGTTGCCTCAGTATCATAGTTATCATCCTTGCCAATCATTTCAAGATCAATAGTCATACTATACACCTTTAATGACTTATCATACTCATACTGATATGGCATTAAACCACATTTACTTCCATCCTCCTGAACACTTATACCCTCAGCCTTAGCCCTGTTTGCAGCTAAATATAGATTATTATGAAAACGAGTTTCATTCGCAAATGGCTCACAGCTAATGGCATCTGTAAGATAAAATGAGCTGTTTCTAACATGGGGTGTCCCCTTCGTGCTCATATAGCCACCCTCTAAAGCTCTGTTGTTGGCTACAGTTATTTCCTCATTTACTAGCTTTTGAGCAGCACCGTCAACCTCAGTCTGTAAGTCATCATAAAAGCCTGACTGAACCATAATAGCATTTTTAAGACTCTCTCTGCTTCTCATGGAATAAGTTTTACCATTTCGGTAGATCTTTTGAACACTTGCAATATTACCTAAGCTTTCAGAATAATTTGATGTCATATTGGCAACAACAGTTAGTGTTAATGAATTTTTACCCATAATTTATGCCTCCTTAATTTCATTATTATATTCATTATTCGAATTTTCTTCTCCCAATCCATTTACAAAAGAATACGCAACACTTTCATTTTCTTCAAAATCTTCAAACAATGAATAAGCAAAAGAAAAATCAACATCTGAAACATAATTAGATAACTGCAATAAAGTATCATTAAACTTTTTATAATCCCTGAACACCAAAGCACTTGTAAGCCTTGTTCTATATGAGCGTAGTTTATTTTCTGCATTTTTAGCTTTTAATTTTTCAGTAATATCTTGTGCAGTCTTTCTTGCCCTGAAAGTACTATTTTTCATTTTGTCATCTCCTTTAATAAGTATATTTACCTCTATAAGCCTGCTAATTACATTGTTATACTTATTGTTTCTGTTTTTGTTTTCATCATTAAGAAGTCTCTGTATCAATTCAGTCACATTAGTTAAGTTTATAACAGCATCAGTTACAACTTGCTGAATATTTATGTAGTAGTTTTCATTTACCTTATAACTCCAGCAAAAAATCTTGTAAAATTTTAATTTCTTTAAAATTTCAATGCTTTTCTTTCTCAATATTAAAGTTTCAAAAAATTTTTTATCTCTATCCTTGTATATAACCTCAACATCATAGTCTAAAAACTTACTGCTATTTACTATTAAAGAAAACATAACTTGCAGCACATTACCATTTTCTTCTTCAATTAAATCTATTACATTTTCTCTGAATTCATAATTAGTATCTATCAAATGTTTAATAGTAATATTGTCATTTATAAACACAGCAGAATTTTTTCCAATAGCAAAAGCAAATGGCACAAAATCAAACAACTTATCATCACATTTCACAAACTTAGATATATCAAAATTGTAAGATAAAGCCTTGCCTTTTCTATTCATATCAGCATAATATCCCCAAAGCCTGCAGCATTTAGAACCCTCATTAAAAAGCTGTAATCCATTTCCAAAATTATCATATAAATTAGACTTATTCTTAAATGTTTCCTTAATTATACTCTGTCTGTTATCATCTATTATTTTCAAAATTTCCTCTGTATTTGTACCATCAAACTTCTTTTTGTTTAGCACCTTTTTCATTATGCTGTTGCCATTCAAATTGTTGTTAATCTCCTTGATTTTATCATCGCTAAACTCACTTAATCCTTTTAAATAATTTTCGGCAATTTTGTGGTACATATCCTTTTCAAAATAATGCTCAACAAAATTTAAATACCTTTCTTCGGTAATGTCAGTTCTGTTATAATAGAAAGAATCAGCATCATAATCAAACTCAGCGTTATAAAATTCGAGATACTTACACAAGCCAACAATGGCAGCACTATATCTCCAATCTGTAGATTCCACAATATCAGTATATGTATTACCATTAATTTCGTACATATTTAACCTCCCTTCTATTCATTTCTCTGCTCAACCAGATCCAGCATACCAAAGCCGGATGACCTATGCGCTGAAATGCCCGCTTGATAAAAATATTGTAAAATCATAGGATTTGTTTTAATCTCCAGCATTCCAACATTAGCATCTATATATATACCATAATTTAGAACAACATTTTTAGTTGTACAAACACTTTTAACCTCAAGCTCATTAACAACATCTTCATTAAAACCTGCTAATATAGCTTGTCTTTTTAAGGCATCAGTTAACTTAGACTTAAACAAAGCATTATCAGCAGTATAATAAATATCCTTATTGCCTCTCTTATGCTCCCTAACAACAAATGGAGAACCAACAACAGATTTGAATAAAGCCACATTACCACCAATCATTTGCTGATTAAGAAGTCTAACATTCTTAACTGTCATATTGTTACCCGCCGGTAAAGGCAGCCTTTTGTTCTTAATCCCTTGAAATGCCATAAATAAATGATAGCCAATGTTGCCATTGTCATAAGCAGATATAATAAACTTCAATACATCGGAATCTAAATTAATACCTGACTTATCAAACTTTGGTTTGTCAAATATTACAGACCATGTAAAGTCCTTTTGAACAGTCTTATCATAAAATTTATTTAATAGAATACCGTCAGCATAATTAATAATAGCCGATTTTATTAAGCTAATAAAAATTCTTCTGTAATCTCTGCTCGCAATATAAGGTTTATCCAAAACTATAGTTAATTGCATTTTCATTTTTTACATCCCTCCTATAATTTAAATATTACCACTTATAATATATTTATTAAGGTGAATTCGTCCCTCCGCATTCATCTCACAGACTATTGACAATTAGCCTATACAGCTATATATTAATACATTCGAAGCTTCTTTTAAAAGAAAAAATGTTACCTCATAAAAACATGCTATGGTAGTTATCATTATTATACGGATCTTAATAGATTGAAAATATATTCCCAAAGGAGGTTCAACATTTTATGTAACAAATATTTTCATTCCAAAATGGTACTAATTAAATGGAACAAGTCGATGGCGACTAATGAAACAAAAGCTCTTTTACATTCCAATATGGTACTAATTAAATCTTCTCGGTCAAAGGTTATTTTGACAGCGTTGCGTCCTTTACATTCCAATATGGTACTAATTAAATTGAGTTGTCGCTACGCTATTTTATAGGCACAAAATCTTTACATTCCAATATGGTACTAATTAAATGGACAGCAGCAGTCAGTACTTACTGAAGCAACTTTACTTTACATTCCAATATGGTACTAATTAAATGGTGACAACAGAAATGATTCCTACGATTCCAGATATCTTTACATTCCAATATGGTACTAATTAAATCAGGATTGCAAAGAAACTATGCAAAAAAATTGATAAACTTTACATTCCAATATGGTACTAATTAAATGTTTGTTATAAAGATAGCTGTTTTTAATTTGAACAGCTTTACATTCCAATATGGTACTAATTAAATTCAAGCCTGGCAGCGAAATCACAGTTACACAAAACTTTACATTCCAATATGGTACTAATTAAATAACAGCCGACAAGCTTAAAAAACTTGGTTATGAAGCTTTACATTCCAATATGGTACTAATTAAATACTACAACAAATCTTGCTGACAATGATTTTATTGTCCTTTACATTCCAATATGGTACTAATTAAATGTACATATGCGGAGGAAGGAACAAAGGCCCACGCCCCTTTACATTCCAATATGGTACTAATTAAATCCTGATAAACAAGTACAGCACTGAATTTACACTGGCTTTACATTCCAATATGGTACTAATTAAATAGAAGTGTACAATGATTGAAACTTAATTATTTCATTCTTTACATTCCAATATGGTACTAATTAAATCATCTTGCGTGGCATGCGTTCCGCTTGCTGTTCTGCTTTACATTCCAATATGGTACTAATTAAATCTGACGGCACTGTGTACAGCAACTTTGCAGGTATCTTTACATTCCAATATGGTACTAATTAAATTTTTGTATTCTTGCCTGCTTCCGCAAGTGGCACTTCTTTACATTCCAATATGGTACTAATTAAATGGTAAAGTACAACTGCCCGTCCTTACACCGTCTTCCTTTACATTCCAATATGGTACTAATTAAATGACGGTGTTTACATAACAGGAGTGGGCGAAGATACTTTACATTCCAATATGGTACTAATTAAATGACATTTGAATTTTTTGACCTTTTTGAGGACCCTGCTTTACATTCCAATATGGTACTAATTAAATCATTAAAAAATGCAGTATTGATGTTAAAAAAATTAACTTTACATTCCAATATGGTACTAATTAAATTATAAAAGTCACTTTTACACACGATAATTCAATAACTTTACATTCCAATATGGTACTAATTAAATCAATTTTCCTGATTCCTTTAAATGATTATATAATTCCTTTACATTCCAATATGGTACTAATTAAATAATAACAAATGCAGTTAAAAACGTTTTCGGCACTACTTTACATTCCAATATGGTACTAATTAAATGACATTTGAATTTTTTGACCTTTTTGAGGACCCTGCTTTACATTCCAATATGGTACTAATTAAATTGCGTCAATGTTTCTGTTATTGATACGGGTATTGCTTTACATTCCAATATGGTACTAATTAAATGCTGAAACAAATTTGCAGAGTGCTATTGATACAGCTTTACATTCCAATATGGTACTAATTAAATCCTGACGCACAAGGGTAGAGGTAGGGCAATCAACCTTTACATTCCAATATGGTACTAATTAAATGTTGCAATTATAGCAATAATAGCTCTTATTTTTACTTTACATTCCAATATGGTACTAATTAAATCTAAAGCTGCAGAAGCTGCATATCTACTTAAAGTCTTTACATTCCAATATGGTACTAATTAAATGTCAAGAGGTTTTTACAAATTTTTTCAAATATTTTCTTTACATTCCAATATGGTACTAATTAAATTGCTTTTGAAATTGATGTAATGCAAACTTGGTATCTTTACATTCCAATATGGTACTAATTAAATAGTCGCTTCTTTGTAACTCGCTTAGGTCTGACTGTCTTTACATTCCAATATGGTACTAATTAAATCCTAAGTCTATTATACCACAAAAACACAGGTTTTCAAGCATAATATTTGTCTATTTACTAAAATATATATCTAAAGCATTATTAAAACAAATTTCAAAGTAGTTAAATTTAACTTTTTCCAGAAAATAAGCTCTCTGTCGATACTCCACGAAAACTACACCATTCCGGGTCGACAGATTAAAATTAAAAAAAACTGTTGCAAATTAATAATTTTTCATTCGTTTTGCAGCAGCTTTCTCTTTCTCAACTTATTTTAGATAAAAAATAAAAGCTTATCTATTAATTGTGTAATATTTCTCGCAAATTTCCTGATTTTAAACTCACTTTCATAAAGGGTATATTATTCCCCTTTTATTCTTAAGCTAACTCTTTCTTAAAAAGATAGCTTTGAATTCTATTATTTTGAATTTTTAAATGCAGTTTATTAATGTTGTAACCAATACAGAGCAAAAGAATTTCTAATTTTGCTTTGGTTTTCACTTTTAACAAAAATCTTTAAAACCTATAATCATTTTTTATTACTCCAAAAGCTACGTCAACTTGTATTGATCAATTCATTCTATACAGAACCCGTCCTTACAGAACCACATAAAGTTTATATTTCTGCGACAAGCTTTTTCTATTTTTTGTATTGAATAGATATTTTGTGAATAAGCATAAGTTAAAATTTTGAACATGGTTTTTGGAGCAACTGCTAGATTTCTGTCTTTTTCAGAGTAAGCTTTATATAATAATTTGTAATCTAAATCCTCCGGTTCTTGGCTTAGCAGTCTGCCAGACTCATCATTAGGAATTAAAACTTCTAAATTTAATAATAAAAATAGTTACAAACCTAACTCAAATTTGTTAAAATTTTTAGAAATATAATTTTTGTTTACATTTTAATTATACCACATTTACGGATTCTTCGAAACTCTTTTCTTTTTAATATAAAAAACTGTTGCAAAATATTTGCCTATTTTGCAACAGCCTATTCATACTATTCTTCAATACCAGATAAGTAATTAATAAACTGCTGTGCAGTTCTTCCTGAAATACCCCCATGACTTAATTCCCACTTATTAGCTTCTTTACAAAGATCCTCATCAGACATTTTAATATTTGCTCTATGGGCAAGTCCCTTTACAATTTCAAAATATTCTTTCTGACTTGGTTTTGAATAGCTTATAGTTACGCCAAACCTCTTTACAAGGGAAAGTTTTTCCTCCATCGTATCGGACCTGTGCATACCGTTATTGTGTTCCATATCGTTTCTGTCATTCCAGTTTTCTTTAATAAGATGACGTCTGTTTGATGTGGCATATATAAGTATGTTTTCAGGTCTTGTTTCAACTCCGCCCTCTATTACAGCCTTTAAGAACTTGTATTCAACTTCAAATTCTTCAAAAGATAAGTCATCCATATATATAATAAACTTATAATTTCTGTTTTTGATCTGAGCTATTACATTTGACAGATCCTTAAACTGATGCTTATATATTTCTATCATTCTAAGTCCCTTGTCATAAAACTCATTTACAATAGCCTTTATACTCGTAGACTTTCCTGTACCGCTGTCGCCGAAAAGCAGAACATTATTTGCCTTTCTTCCTTCAACAAAAGCCTTTGTGTTGTCAACAAGCTTTTTCTTCTGTATTTCATATCCTATAAGGTCATCAAGCATAACCTTTTCCATATTGTTGATAGGATGAAGCACAACACTGCTTTCAGTTGATGAAGCAATTCTGAAAGCCTTGTTAAGTCCGAACATTCCCACACCATAATCCCTGTAAAAATCCGTAACATAATTAAATATGTCATTTTCATCTTTCGCATTTTCAATTTTTTCGCTCAGCATCTGTACTTTTTCACTTACATTTTTATTGTACATAAGCTCTTTTTTACCTATAGCCTTGTAGTCTGAAATTCTTGAAAAACAGTCTATTCCCAAAGCATATTCAATTTCAGAAAAATCAAAGTTAAAAAGCTCAAAATATGCTCTGAAATCATTTTTTGCAAAATAATTTACACTGCCCTCATTTGCTCCTGTTTTTTCACATGTAATGCTGAAAGGATTTTCGTTTGTAATAAGCAGAAACGTCAGATAATTGTGCCACAGATTTTTATCAAAGCCATAATCCGTTGCAACCTCAAGTATTCTCTTAATCTGTGTGTAAATTCTTACTGTAAGCTCATCTTCTGACTGAGTCTTTTCATAATAGTTTTTAAAAATATCTCCTAATTCCATAAGTATGGAATCCTTTGGCATATCACCATATATTAAAAGTCTTGATATAATATGATTCATAATATTAACCTCCAAAATTTGTTAATATCATAATAATACCCGAGCTTTAATTTGTCAACTTTATTTGCAGATAACTTTTTATTTTATAAAAAAGTAAGTATACCTGATATAATAAATAATACATATATAATTTTCAGAAATATTTTCTGATTAATTTTGTTGTAAAGCATATTACCTAATTTTATAGAAGCTACAAGAGGTACCATACTCATTAAAATAAGAATAATATTTTCCCCTGTATAATATCCTTCTTTATAATGAGAAAACATCAATATAATTCCAAGCACAACCCACACAGGAGAAACCGTTGCTCTGAACTCGTCCTTATCCGGCATTGCCCACACAGCATATATTACAAGAAGAGCACCCCCTGAAACAAACATACCATGAATAATACCTGCGGCCAAAAGAACAAATAGCATAGTCCATTTAGGAAGAATAATTTCTTTTTTTATAAAAAGTTTTTTTATTCCTATTGCTATAATCATTATTCCATAAATATACAACAGTATTTCAAGATTAAAAACTTTTACAATTTTTATACCTATATACATACCTATAAGCATAAAAAAAACCATTTTTAATAATATTTTTAATTGTAAATATTTTCTGTTTTTTAATGTAATCCATGCACAGACAATCAATGTAAACACATTTAATACAGTCTTTGCATTTTCATATCCAACCAGAAGCACCGATGACGGCATCGCAAGTAAATTCCCTGCAAATCCTGTTATAGTCTGAACTGTATTAGCTGCAAAGAGCACAAGCATAAATAATATATCTTTAATCATTTTAGCCTCCAACAAAGGGTATCACATTCTCTGTAATACCCTTTGTTTAAAAAAATCTTTTTATATTTCACTTGTTTTAAGAGCACTGTTTTGTGCATTAATAATATTGAGTATTTCTTCCCTTATGTGCATATATTCTGAAGAATACTTTGCTGCCTCTTCATTTGCACCACCCATATCATAAGTAAACTCAGTGTTAAACTCTTTTACAATTCTTCCCGGTCTTGATGACATTACTATTACTCTTGTAGCAAGTGCTAAAGCTTCATCAACATCATGAGTAATAAGGAATATTGTATTTCCTGTTTTAGCCCATATTTCTCTTATAAGTGTCTGCATATTCTGTCTTGTTAAAGCGTCAAGAGCTCCGAAAGGTTCATCCATAAGTATCATACGAGGCTGATTTACAAGAACCCTTGCCAGTGATGCCCTTTGTCGCATACCGCCTGATAATTCATAAGGTTTCTGTTTTGCAAAATCCTTTAACCCAACAAGTTCAAGATACTTTGCTACATCTTCCTTTATTTTATTTTTAGGCATTTTTCTCATTTTAGGGCCAAATTCTACATTTTGATATATGTTCATCCATGGATAAAGTGTAGGTGCCTGAAAAACAACACCTCTTTCCCAATCGGGACCTTCAATTGGAGTTGTTCCTCCCATAAGCGCTTCACCTTCTGTAGGCTGATGGAAACCTGCAATTATTTTAAGCAATGTAGATTTACCGCAGCCTGATGGTCCCAGAACACATATAAATTCACCTTTTTTTATGTCAAGATTAATATTTTCAAGTGCAGTAACACTGCCCTTTTCACCTGCATATCTTAAATAAGCATTTTTTATTGATACAACCGTATCCTGCTCTTTTAATAATTCTTCCATATACTATTCCCTCATTTCACATAGCAAATTACTCCAAAGCCATTTCAATATAACTTGGATTAACAGCAGCTTCAAATACTTCCCTATCCGGTACTTCCTGAACAGAGCCCTGATCCTTTAAGAATTCTGCAACATCCAAAAGATTGTCAACAACAGCTCCCTTATTGTCACTTGTTCCCAGATAATTTTCGCCAAGCTGTTCCTCAGCTGTAAGCCATGTAGAACCATCCATCTGGAATTCTGCATCACTTTCTTCAAGCTCCATGTATGATGCAACAGTAGATACAGCAGTTGCCTTATCTTCCTTGAAAAGCTTTACTGCTTTGTCAAGAGCTCTTATATATCCTGCAACAATATCAGGATGTGCCTCAGCAAATTCTTTTCTTACAACTTCAACATTTGATGTCATATATCCCTTTTCTGCCATGTCTTCGCTGGTAAGTATCACTGTCTGATTTTCTAACTGAGCAAGTGTAGGCTGCCATATATATGCTGCATCAATGTCACCGTTTACCCATGAAGCATATATTTTATCAGTTGCCAGATCAAGTATTTCTACTTCATCAACAGACATTCCTGCATCTTCTATAGCCTTAAGCAAAGAAAAATGTGCAGTTGATGCAAAAGGCACAGCGACCTTTTTACCCTTCAGATCCTGAACAGTAGTTATGCCTGTTTCACTTCTTGCAACAAGAGATTCAACACTTCCAAGAACTTCATGTATCCATATAAATTCAACACCTAAATCCTGTGCAATAGCAAGTGCTGCAGGACAGTTACCCATAAGTCCGAAATCTATACTTCCTGATGCAATTGCTGTATTAACATCCTTTCCTGAGTCGAATGACATTATTTCAACTTCAACACCCATTTCCTCTGCAAAGTAATCCAGAGCCTTTGCAAGTCCCTCATCATTAGGCATTTCCTGTGTACCTATAACTACCTTTGTTACTTCACCGGTACTGCTGCTTCCGCTGCTTCCGCCACAGCCTGTCAAAACTGACATACTTAACACTCCGGAAATAAACACTGTTAATAATCTTTTCATTTTCATGATAACTATCTCCTTTCATTATGAACAATTAAT
>CAZGIC010000060.1:0-13417 GCA_964526435.1 uncultured Lachnospiraceae bacterium
AATGTTTATTACATCAGCTATTTTATAAATTTATCATTTAATGGTTTTTATTTTAAAAATAAAATAATAATATTTAATTAGTATAAGCAGAATTATAGTTATTCTGCCAGGAATATTATGCATCATACAAAAGGCAGCAATAAGCATAAAAGAAACAGGAATAAGTATGCAGAGTTTTGTTTTTAAAGTCATACTTCTGTTTTTTTCAAAGGATTCAAGATTGTTTTTGTAAAGTTTTGTGTTTTTAAGCCATGTGTGAAACTTTTTGCTGCCTCTGGCGAAGAAAAATGATGCCAGAAGAAGAAAAGGTACTGTAGGGAGAACAGGGACTGCAACACCTACAGCTCCTACAAATGTACACATAAATCCGAGAGATATGTAAATATATTTCAAAATTATAACCTCCTAAAATTTAAAAATCAGCTTTTACGGTTACTGTCCATTGAATAAACTTTATCTGCAATTGCAAGGGTAGATGCTCTGTGAGAGACAAGAACAATGGTTTTACCCTGGGTCTCTCTGAGAGATTTAAGTATTATAGCTTCATTCAGGCTGTCAAGGTTGCTTGTTGGTTCATCAAGAAGCATAACATTTCTGTCGGAGAGAAAGGCTCGGGCTATTCCTATACGCTGTTTTTCTCCGTCTGACAGTCTGTCCCCAAGTTCGCCTATAGGAGTATCGTATCCCAGGGGCAGGGCAGATATGAAGTCATGGACCGATGCTTTCATGGCAGCTGATATTACATCTTCATCAGAAGCGTTCAGGTTGCCAATACGGATATTATTGCCTATTGTGTCATTAAAAAGATAGGTTTCCTGTGTGCAGTAACTTTCGTTTTTGCGGAGAGAAGATGTATTTATATTTTCAATATCTGTACCTGAAAGTATAATTCTTCCGCTGTCCTTATCCCAGAATCTCATTATAAGTTTTAAAAGAGTGGATTTTCCGCAGCCACTTTTTCCATATATTCCCGTTATGCTGTTGGAAGGTATATCCATTGATATATTGTTAAGTATTTTTTCGTTATTATATGCAAAAGTCAGATCACGGCAGGATATACTGTCAAAGTCAGTATCAATTCCGTCTGTTTTATCTTTTGTTTCAGGCTCTTCTTCAAGAAGTGAAAGAACACGTTCTCCGCTTGCAAGGGTCTGAGCCAGATTATTTGAAAGACTGCTGAGAGCAATTACAGGTCCATAGGAACTTATAAAAGCAGTAAAGGAAATAACAAGGGCAGAAAAGCTTATACTGTTTGATGAATAAAGATAAGAAGCAGTAAAAAGCATAATTATATTGAATATAAAAACAGCACTTTCTGTAATGTTTATAGAAGTAATTTCCTTTGATTTAAGGTCATTATGAAGAGCGGCAATTTCATCTGTTTTCTTCTCTGTTTCCTGTTGTTTTTTCACTATGAAGTTGTACTGGATAAGTTCCTGAAGTCCTCTAAGGCTGTCAAGATAAAGACTGTTTAGTTCACCTGACTTATTTCTGTAGTAAAGTCCTGTACTGCTTACACGTCTGCTATTTATTATTGGAATGACAGCACCTATAAATATATATGATATTACAGCTATCAGACCAAGAAAAGGTGAAAAATATCCTATAAACAGTACCATTATAAAAGATACAAAAAAGGCAATAAGTATTGGCGAAATTGTATGAGCATAAAATACTTCGAGAAGTTCAACATCACTTGTAATAAGTGAAATTAAGTTGCCCTTGTCCTGACCTTCGAGTTTGGCAGGGCACAGTTTTCTCAGAGCTGTAAATACTTTATCTCTTATAACTGCAAGCAGTTTAAATGCTATATAGTGATTTGATGCCTGCTCTGCATAACGGAGAAAACCTCTTAAAAGAGCAAATACAATAAGAAGTATAAAAACTGTATCAATGGTTAAAAAAAGCTTATTACCCAATATTATAAGAAGACCTGATGCACCTAAAACAGGAATAAATATTGAACATAAAAATCCAAGAATACCAAATATAACAGCTCCTGTCATAATATGTATAAGGGGTTTTATTAAAATTATAAGCTGTGCCATTATTTTAAAACCGTTTCTTCTGTTAGTCATTATTTAAACTCCCTCCTGTACGATATTTTTCAAGATCCTGCTGATTAATATAAAGGTTTTCATAGTGACCCTTTTTTGATATAAGCTCATTGTGTGTACCCTGTTCAACAATGGTGCCGTTTTTGAGTACAAATATTTTATCTGCATTTACTGTATTTGCAAGTCTGTGAGATATAAGTATAACAAGTTTGTATTTTGATATTTCATTTATAACCGACATAATATCTTCTTCGCTTTCAGAGTCTATGTTTGATGTTGCCTCATCGAATATATATATCGGCGTGTTGTGCAGCAGTGCTCTTGCAAGGGCAAGCCTTTGACGCTGTCCGCCTGAAAGGTTTGTTCCTTGTTCATTGATTTTTGTTTCAAGCCCCTTTTCACTTTTAATAAAATCAAGTAAATTAACTTTACTCAAAACAGATAACATTTCTTCTTCTGTTGCATTGGATTTAGCCATTTCAAGATTATATCTTACAGTTCCTTTGAATATATAACTGTTATTGGACACAAATGTAACTGTATTCATAAGGCTGTTTTCGGTTATTGAATTTAATTCATATCCTCCGACTTTTATACTTCCTTTATAATTTTTGGTTCTGCCTGTGAGAATAGAGGCAAGAGTTGATTTTCCACAGCCGCTTTTACCTGCAATTGCAAAAAGACCTTTTTCGGGCAGTGTGAAATTTATGTTTTTAATAATGTCAGCATTATCTTCATAGGCAAATGTAAGTGCATTTACGGATATTCCGTTGAAGTCGGAAATATTGTTGTTTTGTGAATTATTATCTTCTTTAATATCAAGAATACGGAATATTTTATTTGCAGCGGCAACACCGTTCATTGCTACATGAAAAAATGAACCGAGGCGTCTTAAGGGAATAAAAAATTCTGATGATAAAAGAATTATTATCATAGCGGAAATAAACGTGATATTTCCATTTGAAAGCTCTGAAAGACCTATTATTATTCCAAGAGCTGCACCTCCGAATGCTACAATATCCATTACTGATATGGAATTTAACTGCATTATTAATACACGCATTGTTGCTTTTCTGAAAAGTTCTGCATTTTCATTCATTTCTATGTGTTTTTGCGCATCACTGCCATATATTTTAAGGGTAGTAAGTCCCTGTATGTTTTCAAGAAAAGTGTCACCTAAATTTGTATAGCTCGTCCAGTATTTTGAAAGAAGTTTCTTTGCAAAGTTTTGTACCAGAACAATAGAAAGGGGAATAAGAGGTACACATACAATGAAAACCAAAGCTGTTTTAAAACTTAAAAAGCTGAAAATTATAAACAGTGTAATAACTGATAAAACTGAATAGAAAAGCTGAGGAATATATTGGGAAAAATATACTTCAAGCTGATCGATACCTTCGACACTTACCTGAACTGCCTCTGCTGTTGAAACATAGTTTTTATATGAAATGCCAATTGAGCAGAGGCGGTTGAATATCTTTTCTCTTAATGTTTTTTTTGCTTTTTGTGCAGTGTGTTCAGAAAGTGTCATATATTTCTTTGTAAATAAGCTTCTTAAAATTATTGCAAAAGCTATTATTACAATTGTTTTGAAGACAAAAAACATATTAAAACTTTTGTATATATAGATGTTATTAAGAAATCTGCATATTGCAAATGTTACTGTAATATTGCATATAAGGGAAAGCCACTGGAAGAAAACAGACTTTCCGATAGAGGAATATATCCCCGGTATTAGCCTTAAAAGGCGTTTGTTAAGCATAAAAATAAGCCCTCCTAAATGATTTTTTGCATAAAAAAAGAACAAATCATTCAAGACGGGCAGTCTGATATAAATTTGATATTGAGTTAAAATATTTTCAGTTAATTATATAATTAAAATTATGGATTTGTCAACATAAATTTAAAAAATTTTAAAATTCTATTGACAAAATAAGAAAAAGTATTTATTTTAAAATATAGAGTTAGCCATAACAAACTTGCAAACAACGGGAGGAAAACAAATGAAACTTACAAAATCACAGTTTAATTACATACTTGCAATAAAAAATCTTGCAGGCGGTCAGGTTTCCCAGAAATATGTCTGCGAATATCTGGGAGTAAAAAAGTCATCTGCAAGTATTGCTCTTAAAAATTTAAGTGAAAATGGATATATAGAAAAACAAAGTTCAGCAGATGGAACAGAGTATTCTCTTACTGAAAAGGCGTGGGATGCAATTAAGTACATTGACAAGGAAAAATATGAATTTATGTCATTATTCAATGGATTTATGGGCATAGATGAAGTGATGTGTGAAAATGAATACAAAAGACTTTGCGGTGATTTCAGTATTGAGTTTATAAAAAAACTTGAAGAACTCAGAAAGGGAAAATACCAGTTTAAAAATAGTGAAGAAGGCAGAATGGATAAAAATAAATTTTATGGAATAGAAAAAGGTGTATATGAAATACCTTTTCAGGTTGTTCAAAGAGGTGAAAAAATACGTTCCATGGGTGACAAAGGATTTTATCATCCTGCTGTGCTTGTTGTAGAAAGTGAAAAACAATATGTGCTGCTGAAGGCAAAGGAAATATATTACAAGTCAAAAAATGATCAGATATTAAAGGGAAAACTTCAGGAACTTTATTATTATGATACAGATATGAAATGGGTATCTTCTGTACAGGAAGATGACAATGGCTGGATAATACCTTTAAATAAAATATTGTATCAAAAAGATGATTTGGGTAAAATCATAATAGGTGTTATAAAAATAAAAGCTGTTGCTACTACAATGAAAATGCCGGAGTCGGAAGCGGAAATAACATTTAATTTTAAATTTATAAACAAGATTGATGAAAAATAAAAAGAGGGGTTGACAGAAAAGGGAAAAAGTAATATAATGTTACTAGGTTAGCTCCAGCTAACAAAAGCTGCACTGTATGCTATATTATAAAATTAAGACGGGCAGTACCTTCTTTTATAGTTTTTTGCTGATTTTAAGGGATAGTTTCCTCAGGGGGACTATTCCTTAAATTGTAAAGGGGGTAAATTAATTTGAGTTAGTTAAAACTAACTATATAATTGGGCAAATATGCAGACAAAGCTTTTTATTTTTGTGAATTGGGTTAGCTAAGACTAACTTAGTTTTATTAATTAATTTTATTAAAAGGAGGATAATAATGAAATATAATTATAAGAAATACATATCTCTATTTCTTACAGGGGCAATGACTGTATCCTGTTTGAATGTTGTATCGGGCAATGAATCAGACGCAAAAGAATCAGCAGCTGAGGAAAATGTAACGGTAAGCATAGATGATGTGATTTCTGATGGATCTGTAAGTGTCGGTGAAAATACTTCAAGTGACAGCATAACAGAAGATACTGAAAATGAAGTTAAGTATAGTGTGCCTATAAGAATGGTGCAGGCGGCAAATCCTAAACTTGAGTCAATGGGCAATGATGCTCTTGACGGCAATGCTGTTGTAACTATAAAAGATGGAAAAAGTGTAATTGAACTTAAATTTAAAGCAGTTACTTTATCCGGGCTTTATGGACATCTGCTTAATTTGTGGAGTTACCCTGAAGCTGAAAGTATGGATTACAGCTGGTGGGGTGACAGCAATTATGAAATACCTGCTGAGGTTACAGAATATTATGAGGATTATGGAATGGAATATACTTCCGGGAATACGGAAATGTACAGTTTTCCAAGAGCAATGAGAATAGAAAGAAATGGGGTAAAGGAAGAATATATATTTATAAGAGTTGATGTTGACGCAATGGGAACTTATAATCAGGCAGCAAGGCTTGATTTTGACTGGGATGAAGCTGAGATCATAGAAGATGAGGTAACGGAAACTATAGTATCAGCTCCAGTAATAAGTGTTGATAAGACATATGCAGAAAACGGTGAAAAAGTTACAGTAGAAATAAGCTGTGGAACAGATGGGGCTGAAATCTATTATACAACAGACGGAAGTGAGCCTGATGTTAATTCACAGCTTTATGAGGGAAGTTTTGTAGTTGAGGCTCCTTCAGCATACGGAGGACAGGTGGATATAAAGGCTGTAGCAGTAAAGGAAGGTCTGGTAAATTCAGCTGTTGCGGAGTGTACTGTTACTTTTGCAGCCCTTGAAAAAGCAGTTGTTGCAGAAAATGAAGATATTGATATAAAAATTGAAGCAATAACAGGTTCTCTTGAAGAAGGGCAGGATGTAAGTATTGAAGAAATTAAAGAAGATGACAGCAGACTTGAACCTGTGACAAGTATAATAAATAATGCAAATAGCTGGAAGGCTGTAAATCTGGATTTTGAACTTGCAGAAGATGCTGAACCACTGCTTCTTATAGTTGGAATTGAAGATTTTGATGCTGAAAACACAAAGCTTTACAGAATAACAGATGAAAGCACTTACGAAGAGGTTGAATTTACATTAGAAGATGGAAATATAAATGCTGAAATAACAGAAAAAGGCATTTATATTATAGCTGACAGCAAGACTGACAGTGGCTCAACAGATGTAAGCGATGATATTGAAAACGGTAAGTACTGGATGACAATAGGTCTTTGGAATGCAAATATTGACCAGGAATCAATGGGTGATGTTGCTTTTGAAAATAACAGAGAGGCTCTTGTGACTGTAAATGACGGAACTGCACTTGTTGAAATTGCAACAAATCCGGTTTCTGTAAGCGGGTATACATCTGCACTTAAAGATATACAGAGCAGTGAAGTAGATATAAATATACTTTCAAAAAGCACATTTACAACAAATACCAAATATGACGGTACAGAGCATACATTTGATTATGTAACAAAATTCAGCTTTGAAACTTCAGATATGGAAAAGGAATATATAAATGTGCAGATAAGTGTTCCATATACTCCTATGGATGGCATAAGTGAGAATGACGGCGGATGGATATCAGCAAGACTTAAGCTTAACTGGAGCAGTATGGAAGAAGCTGATGATTCAGCAGTACTTACTCCTGACAGCTCATCTGCATCAGGTTCAAGCAGTTCAAGCGGAGGAGCGGTAAGTGAAGAAAACACAGATACAGGAATTAAAATTGAAGCAGATGAATTTGTGTTTGAGGATGGTACAGAATTTGAAATTGCTCAATTAACAGAAGGAGAAACATATGAAACTGCAAAAGCTGTGTTAGGCAGTGAATATGCAAAGTTCAGGCTTTTTAACATTGCTGCTGTGTATGAGGAGGAGGAAGTACAGCCGTCAGGTCAGGTAAAAATATATATCCCTGTACTTGAAGATGATGGTGAAGCTGTAGAAATATACAGAATAACAGAAGAAACCAAAACTATGGAAGCAGGGAAAACATTACTTGAATATGAGCTTTCAGATGACGGAGCATACTACATAATTACAGTTAAGGAACTGGGACTTTTTGCAGTGGCGGAAAAGGAAGTAAAAGGGGAAATTGCAATAAAAGTTGAAGATGTAGTTGTAAGCGGTGAAAGTGTTGTTAAGAATGAATATACATTCAGCGATACGGAAAATCACTGGGCAAGGGAAAATATTATAACTGCCGTAAAGCTTGGTATTCTGAAAGGTGTAAGTGAAAATGAGTTTGCTCCAAATGACAAGGCAACAAGAGCAATGGTCATTTCTGTACTGGGCAGGCTTGATGAAGTAAGTGAGCTTAAAACAGGTGATAACAGTTTTACAGATGTAAATATTGATGATTATTTTTATCCATATGTTGTGTGGGGTGTTGAAAAGGGGATAGTAAGCGGAATAAGTAATGAGTATTTCGGTTCTTATGAAAACATTACAAGAGAACAGTTTGCAGTAATGCTTTATAAATTCGCAAAAAGCCTTGGAATTGAGTTTAAAAATATATATTCATTAAGAGATTTTAGTGACAGTGATAATATAAGTTCATGGGCAGTAGAAAGCGTTAATACTCTTGTAAGAGTGGGAATAATAACAGGCAGAGCAGACGGAACATTTGATCCTAAGGGAAGTGCAACAAGGGCAGAAATTGCAACTATGCTTGTGAATTTTATAAAAGAATATATGCCTGAAAAACTTTCAGACACAGAAGAAAGCAATCAGATAAATATAGTGCAGGAGGACTTATAATGAAAAAAGTATTTAGAAAAATTGCCGCTGCTGTAATGACAGCGGTGGTAATAACAGGTTCTTCAGTATCAGGAGCTTTTGCTATAGATGACGGAACATATACAGTGAAAACCAATACATATTATATTAATCCTGATACGGGAAAAACCGATGACGGAGGAACAAGCAATATTGAGCTGGGAGAAGGAATGTGCAGAAGTGCAGTGTATGAGGACGCTATCATAGAGCAGAGCGGCGGAGAAGTGAGTATAACTATGCGTATGCTCTTATACAGTAATTTGAGCAATATAAGAATTGCTGTACAGGAGGAGCCAGAGGGCGAGTATCAGGATGTTAAATACAGTGTGCTGAAGGAAAGTTCTTCAAGTGACAGCGCTGATATTAAATTCAGTATACCAAGTGCAGACAGTTATATACAAATTAAAATGTATGTTGCACCTATGGGAAGAGATGTGTGTTTCTATATGAACTGTGACGTATCAACTGCTGTTGCTTCGGGAGATACTCTTGAAGAAGCTGAAACTACAGCTGATGAACAAACAGAAGGTGATAAATTTACCGATATAAGCGGACACTGGGCGGAAGAACAGATAAAGGAAGTTGTAAACAGAGGTTTATTCAGCGGTACTACCGAAATAACTTTTTCTCCTGACAGTGAAATGACAAGAGGAATGTTTGTAACTGTGCTGGGAAGGCTCAGCGGAGAGGAAATTTCAGGAACAAGCAGTTTCAGCGATGTAAACAGCAGTGTTTATTATTCACCGTATATTGCATGGGCAAGTAAAAATAACATTGTAAGCGGTACAAGTGCAGAAACTTTCAGCCCTGATACTCCTGTTACCTGTGAACAGGCTGCATCAATTATAATTAAATATGCAGAATACAAGGGTGTCAGTCTTCAGGAGAAAAGTATTTCACCAAGTACTACAGGCGTAAGTCAGTGGGCAGAGGAAAATGTAATAAAGGCAGGAAAAGCAGGAATTATTACAAAGCAGAATACAAACGGATATGATTATACATCATCTGCAACAAGGGCTGATATTGCTTCAATGATAAGCAATTATATTGAGTATTATGAAGCTTAAGCTTTTTAATGTGGAAGGAGCTTTAATGATGAAAAAAATCAATATTTTCCTTATTGTTGCTGTTATGATAATGACTGTGGTATTCAGCGGCTGCGGAAAAAATGACAATGTGAATGATAATGGATATGAAAACACAGAAGTGGAAACTGTTGTTGCCGAAGAAGAAAATACAGAAGTGACATCTGAAAATGATACGGCAGACAGTGTTTCAGAGGAAACAACAACAGCAGAGGAACAAAGTGAGCAGACAACGGAACAAACTGCACAGACATCAGAAAGTGTACAGTCTGTACAAAATACAACACAGCAGAATACAGAAGCTCAAAACAGAATTATTGCGACATCTGCGGCAACTTGTGATATTATGGACAGGCTTGGCATTGACCTTGTGGGAGTGCCTGAAACAAGTGTTTCGGCAATTGCCTCAAGATACAACAATGTGACAAGAGTTGGTTCACCTATGGAGCCTGATATGGAAATAATAAAATCTCTTAATCCTACTGATGTTATAGGTCCCGATACCCTTGAAGCTGATTTGAAGATGAAATATGATAATATAGGGGTTAATTCTACATTTATAAATTTAAGAAGTGTACAGGGACTTTATGAAAGTGTAAGGCTTATAGGGGATAAATACGGCAAAAGTGAAGAAGCTGATGCTATAATCGCTGAATACAACACTTTTATGAAAAATTATTCAAGTGGTCATGAGGGTGAAGAAAAGCCAAAGGTTCTTGTGCTTATGGGACTTCCGGGAAGTTATCTTGTGGCAACACAAAACTCATATGCAGGGTCACTTGTGGAACTTGCAGGGGGAGTAAATGTATTTCAGGATGAGAGTAAAGATTTTTTGAGTGTGAATACAGAAGAAATACTTGCAAAGGATCCGGACGTTATAATAAGGACTGCTCATGGACTGCCCAAAGAAGCTCTTGCTATGTTTGAAAAAGAGTTTTCAACTAACGATATATGGAAGCATTTCAGAGCTGTTAAAGAGGGAAGAGTGTATGATGTGGATTATACGCTTTTCGGTATGAGTGCTACATTTGAGTATCCTCAGGCACTTGCAGATCTGGAGCCTATGCTTTATGGTGATTGATATGAATAAGAAAGTTATAATAAGTTTTGGCGTTATCATTGCAATGCTTGTAATACTTTTTGTGGTTTCTATAAATATGGGAAGTATAAAAGTTACATATGCAGAGCTTTTCAAAGGACTTCTGTTTGAATACAATGAAAGTGTTGAAACAATAAAAGATTTAAGATTTCCCAGAATAATAATAGCTATGCTTTCAGGGGCTTCACTGGCTGTAAGCGGTGTGCTTTTTCAGGCTGTGCTTAAAAATCCTCTTGCAGATCCGAGTATAATAGGTATATCATCGGCGGCAGAATTTGTGAGTACGCTTATAATAAGTTTTGCTCCGACCCTTTTCTTCTTTTCGCCTGTGTTTGCCTTTATAGGAGGAATCATTGCCTGTGGACTGGTATATACCCTTTCGTATAAGGGAGGGTTTTCTCCTCTCAGAATAATACTTGTGGGAGTGGCTGTTAATGCTGTGTTTTCAGGTCTTTCAGGTGCTTTTACATCTATGAGCGGTCAGGATTATACAGGAGCGGCATCCCTTGTAAATGCAAATATATCAATGAAAACATGGGATGATGTAAGACTGCTGGCTGTTTATACGGCTGTTGGAATTATTTTTTCATTTGCCATAGCTAAAAACTGTAATCTTATGGCTCTTGAGGATAAGACAATAAGAGGACTTGGTATAAATGTGAATGTGCTTAGAATAATAATTTCACTTGCTGCGGTTCTGCTTGCATCTATAACTACTGCAGTTGCAGGAACTATAAGTTTTGTAGGACTTATAGTTCCTCATATAGGAAGGCTTCTTGTGGGAAATAATCATAAGTTTCTTGTGCCTTTTTCAGCAATTCTCGGAGCATTTATTCTGCTGGCAGCAGATACGGCAGGGAGATTGATTGCTTATCCTTACGAAATTTCTCCTGCAATTATTATGTCTGTTATAGGCGGTCCGTTCTTTATTATTCTTCTTAAAAGGAGTGACAGAACTTATGGAAATTAAAAATATTGAATTTACTTATGATACCCATAATGTTCTCAATGATATATCATTTAAGGTGGAGAGAGAAAAAATAACTACAATAATAGGGGCAAACGGCTGCGGTAAGTCCACACTGTTTAATGTAATGACCAAAAATCTGAAACCGCAAAAGGGGAGCATCTGTATTGACGGAGAAAATATAGAAAAAATATCCCTTAAAAGATTTGCTAAGATGGTGTCTATTGTACATCAGTATAATACTGCACCAAATGACATAAGCGTTGAAACGCTTGTAGGTTATGGCAGGCTTGCATATAAAAAGTGGGGACAGTCAGACAAAGAAAAAGATGAAAAATATATACAGAGAGCATTAGAAGCTACCGAAACGGAAAAGTACAGAAAAAAGAAAATTTCGGAGCTTTCAGGAGGGCAGAGACAGAGAGTGTGGATAGCTATGGCTCTTGCACAGAACACAAATATACTTTTACTTGATGAGCCTACAACATATCTGGATATAAAATATCAGATAGAAATATTAAAACTCATTAAAAGGCTTAACAGTGAGTATAAAATAACAATTTTAATGGTTCTTCATGACATTAATCAGGCTGTTTATTACAGTGATAATATTATTGCTATGAAAGACGGAAGAATAATAGGGATGGGTAAATCGGAAGAAATAATTGATAAAAAGCTTATATTTGATACATACGGTGTGGAGCTTGATGTTGAAAATATAGGGGAGAGAAAATTTGTAATTACTGTGTGAGAGATATAGAATTGAAATAAAGGAACGGTTGTTAAGCTTTTGGAAAAAAGCTGACATACTTGTAAGAAATGAATGTGTTCGGAATTGAATCATTGGGGATTAAAGTCCGGGACGCTGATTACAAGCTAAGGTTTTAAATACTGTATTTTTTTATAAAGATTGTTGACAGGCTGTACTTGTTAACAATCTTTAAATATTTGCGGGGTTAAGCGTTAAAAATTTAAAAAATTATGAAAAGTTTAAAAAATACTTGACAAATAAAGGAAAATAGTATATTATACTTGTAGGTTAGCTCTAGCTAACAAAGCTTTTGAGTTTGCAATTGTCTGTATTTAGTTTTGTAACCTTTATTACTTTTAAATAATTAAGAACTAATTTAAGGAATGACTTTGAAAAGTTGTTCCTTAAATTGGTAAAGGGGACAATTTGAATTTGGTTTGACCAAACTAACCGTAAATTGCAAATTAATAAAAAGCATTTATTTATGCAATATAGTTGATTAAGTTTGCTTTTTTGCCATGTGGTTTTTGCACAGGCTTTATTTTGTAAAATTGGGTTAGTTATAACTAACTGAGTTTCTTAATGAAATTGGGTTAGTTGAAACTAACTTAATTATGTAACATATAAGTCTAAGAAACTAAGATGTATAAAGCTGCGGTTAAAATAAAGTATTTAAAACAATTGGTATCCCTGTTATTAAAATAATGGGAGTATCAGAATCAGCTGTATTGAAATCATACAAAAACCGATATATGTCGGAAAATAAGGAGGATAAAAAAATGAAGTGCAAGAAGTATGTTTCTGTGCTTACGGCGACAGCAATGCTTGCAACATCTATGCCTGTTGGCGTATTTGCCGGAAATGAATCTGCTGCAGCAGAAGGAAATGCAGTGGTTGATGATGTGGCTTCAGGTTCTGCTTTAAGTTTAAGTGCTTTAGGTTTAAGCAGTGATGGAGTTATTGCAGATGGCGAGTATGAAGGCTCAGCTTCTGTGAGTGGGTTTGGTTATGATGTAACCGTAATTGTTACAGTTAGTAATGGAGAAATAACCAATGTTGAAATTACAGGGGGAGACATCAGCAATGAGCATAGTAAGAGTTTGCTTCAGTCTGCAATTGACGGTATGAAAGATTTATTTGCAGGATTATCAGCAAGTGATGCAGATGCAATTAATGCTGTTGACGGTGTAACCGGAGCAACTTATTCAAGTGCTGCAATAAAAGAAGCAATAATTGATGCACTTGGTCTTTCAAGTGAGGAAGTAGATACAAATGTTCCTAATGAACTTGCAGAGGGTGATTATACTGTTGATATAGCCTTTTATACAAGTTTTGGCAGCTACAGCCTTG